>JADFXG010000023.1 GCA_015233895.1 Nitrospirota bacterium
GCCAGCCTTTAAGAAACTGGAGCCAAACTATTTCTCAACTTGCTTTATTTTTCGAGGGCAGGCTAATATTGGATATCACTGTGTGACGGAGTTTCAGACTTGACACAGTTTAATGAATTTATCCTTTTCTAATTTCTGATAAACCTGATAAGGAATTCCAAGTCTTTTTGATACATCACACTGGCTAAACCCGAATTCATGCCTTAATATCCTGAGAAGTATTGGGACGGCTGCATAAGGTTATTTCCGCTGTGCTTCCGACAAGAATGTTGTAAGTCTGTCTACACCACAACTGAATAACCATCTTCTTTATAATGGAGTTATTTTAACCTGTTGTCCGATTAATTTGTAACTATTGCAATTTTTATTTGCAGCCTGTAGATTCAGATCGTTTTGTAACGCTGTCGGGAACTTTTCGCGCAGTGCAAGAGTACGCTCTTCGGCATTGAGTTTAACAAGCTTTCTGTGAGCAAGATTGATTAGGAATTGTCCGGCTAAACGTGTTTTTCCAGCCCCGTTTGGCCCGGCGATAATCCACATCCATTTTGACATGGTACAGGTTTATCGCAGTTTGTGGGTTTCTTGAGGTATGCGGACTACAAGCTTTCCATCGACAGAACCATGAGTCGGGATGCCGAGAGCGTCATTTTCGGCGACCGCCTTTTTTGCCGCCTCATCAAACGATTTTTGCACAAGCGCGGTTAACGCTTCGACATCATCAAAAATGTAGTAGTCCTCACTTGCTGGCGCGTGCTTTACCGCGCGTTTCACAGTTTTTGCTCTTGTAATTGACATACGATTTATTATCCCTTTTTTTACTGTTTTTTGCAAGACTTTATTTGCCCCTGCGATAAACAATTTGCTGCTTTTTATTGCCGATAACTCCTTAATCCATCCCACTCATATTAAAACCAATTCCCTAAACTTTGCTTAAAGCCGGACGGTCAGAAAAATCAATAAAGACTTACCTATTGAGCGTGGAAAAAGGTACCATTTTGTCTAATGTTGTCACAACGGTATAAAATCAAGCGTTTGTTGAAGGGAAACAAGGCCAACAAGATAAGGCGATGACAGAAACAAACACCTAACCGGCCTTGAGGTTGAGAAACTTCTATCGGCCACTATAGGCAGCCGTAACGAAGTCCGCTGCCGTTGTCTTTATCTTTTCCTTAATAATTTTCGCGAGGGGTAAGGCACCCCAGCCAAACGGTACAGCCTTATACCGAGTTGCAGTCAGAAGCACTCCTTATTGCTTTATCCTTACCCTCTCAAAATGAAAACTAATCTTTTTAGTGTTTCTTTTCGTTTTTCAATGTCTGATAAAATTCAAGAGCCTGTTTAGGCGCCATACTTTCGTGCACGACTTTTCTTACGGCCTGAATCATAGCAATCGGGTCATCGGCCTGAAAAATATTTCTGCCCATATCAACCCCGGCAGCTCCTTGTTGAATTGCATTGTAGGACATTGTAAGAGCATCCAGTTCGGGAAGCTTTTTGCCGCCTGCCATGACTATCGGCACAGGACACGAGGCGGTAACAGTGTCAAACCCATCCGGCACATAGTAGGTCTTAACATAGGAGGCGCCAAGCTCAGCACAAATCCTGCATGCAAGCCTGAAATACCGCGCATCTCTTGCCATATCCTTACCGACGGCAGTAACAGCCAGTGTGGGAATCCCATAACGGTTACCTATGTCAACAAGGCGGGTCATATTGTGAATTGATTTTGTTTCATATTCGCCTCCGATAAAAACCTGAACTGCCATGGCTGATACATTAAGACGGATGGAGTCTTCAATATCAACTGCGATTTCCTCGTTGGATAGTTCCTTTAAAATGCTTGGGCCTCCGCTTGCCCTCATCACTATTCCTCTTTGGTATGTGGGAGGAATTACTGATCTTAAAATCCCTCGGGTCAGCATCAGGGTGTCAGTATAGGGTATAAGCGGAACAATATTAATATCCACTCTTTCAAGGCCGGTCGTCGGTCCCTGAAAATAACCGTGGTCAATGGCAAGCATCACGGTTTTTCCGGAGTTTGGGTCAAAGATTTTAGAAAGACGGTTTTTCATCCCCCAATCAAGGGAGTTTGATCCTTTCAGAAAAAATACATCGCTCTTTTGAGCAACCTCAGGGTAGAAAAGTTTAGCTTCTTTTACGTTGTCAAGGTCTGCCATGTTGTCTCCTTATTTATAATTAATAGTGTGTATTACGGTTTTTGAGGTTTATCCCTTATATGGTCAACTATGCAGAAAAACCCAAACGGCTCTGCTGTTTCATTTATAAGACGATGAACCTGCATTGGGGGCACATATGCCACATCAAGCGGATTGAGCGTAATTTTATCCTCACCGCTTATCAGTTGGCCAACCCCACGCACACATATTATTACATGTTCATGCTGGTGTTTTTCAAGGCTTGAATAACCTTTTTCAGCAATTTCAAAATATCTGAGATCAAAATTCGTCTGCTCGCCGTATTGTCCGGTAAGTTCATGGCGGATTATGTCTTTAAAATCCTGATGTTCCGATGCTTTATAAACCGTTGGGATTCTGCCGTGCCACAAGAAACTATTAAATGGAAGGTGGCACAGTAGCTCACCCTGTGTGTTAGCGGTCATGTCACAAGATGAATGGGCAGAGTTAGATGACAAATCAGGAGGCGTTGTTTTTTCATCAAATATTTCCCTTATTTTAATTAAAAAATCTGCGGTGCCTTTTCTTAAACTCTTGTTGTAAAGATGAAGGGCACCTCCAATCAGATAGACCGTGTCAGAGCCGTAAAGTGCTGCCATATCAGTGATACTGTCAAAGCTCATGCCGCCTGCAGGGGCCGGGAATGACGGCTTTATATGGTAAAGTGGGTGTCTTAGCGCATCATGAAGTTTTTTGCAGTCAGATTGAGTAAACCCGAATCTTCCTCCCGTATTGGGGTAGATGGAGATATCGGCGCCTGCCAGCCTGAAAATTGTGCCAAGCAAAACGTCAATAGAAATCCCATGATTTAAGTCGTGAAAATGTGTGCCGGTAAGTGCCGGATGAGACATAACTATCATATTAAATTTTTCGCTGAGATACCGCACCGAGTCAATTCCAACCAAAAAAGGAGAGATAAGAATCCCTCTGATACCCTCATCTGCGGCAAAGCTGACACAGCGCTCAAGCATATCCGCCTGTGCGCATATATTTGGAAAATAGATAGTGTTTTTACCAGTTTCAAAATTTGCTTTTGTTACGGCCCTTGTACACAAGGAAATTCTTTGTTTAAATTTATCAAAACTGCGGTCAACGAGGCCGTGGTCATCCTTTATGAGGTCACCGCCGCCATGAGCAAAGTTATAAGCGATTTCAGCCAACTCGGCGGGAGACAGTCCCATCGGTTTCAGAGCAGTGCTAAGAAGCGGACGGCCATAAACACCGAGGAGTTTTCTAATACCTTCAATCCCAAAGTTTGGCCCGCGGAATTTTTCTATAAAACACTCCGGTAGCTTAATATCCACAATTTTAATCCCGTTAAGCAGTGAAATGTTGCCATAGAGGACATTTAAAAACTGTGGCAACTGGTATGCGGTTATTTCGGGGTTATAGGATATTGTAGCGAGGTATAGGTTTTCATCTAATGGTGTGATACTTTCGGTTTTACCTATAATTGTATCTCCAATACCTCGTATGGCAGCAAGCTCCTCAGGCACCTCAACAGTCTGTTCAAGGGCAATCTTTCTTACAAGACGTTGAACGTCCTCACCGTGGTAACATTTTACACGATAGGTTATCTCGATTTTTTTCAGCACTGGATTATAATTCTTCTGAGTTCAGCCATTTTTCAAGGCTATTGTACAATAACAATTATTCAGGCAATAATTCAACTTACTCACAACAATGGTTCTGCAACAGTTCTTTCCGCTAACGACAAGACCATAAATCTTGTGATATAATTAAAATTATGGAAACAATTGAAAGAGATCTGGACTTAACTGAAATCATTAATGGAGAGGAAATCATGGGCCCTAGTCCATTTATACATCATCAAAACATATCAGCTAATTTGTATGATATCATACGTCAGCACATCAAAAAACATAATTTAGGGAAATTGTTTTTTTCACCACTTGACGTGATCTTTGAAGAAGGGATTAACAGGCTTCAACCTGATTTATTGTTTATAAAAAAAGAGAATTCATACATTGAGCAGGACTGGGTAAGAGGCGTGCCTGATATGGTGTGTGAGATAATCTCTCCAGGTACATACAAAAAAGATACCGCGACTAAGAAAAAGATATATGAAAAGTACAAAGTCCCTGAGTATTGGATAGTAATACCAGAGTTAAAGACTGTAGAGGTATTAACTATCGAAAACGATAAGTACGAGCAATATTCTTTCGCAGAACTTGAAGGCGTGGTTAATTCTAAAGTCATAGAAGGACTTAAGATTGACATTAGCGAAATATTTGTGTAAGCTGTTGCACTAAACACGAGGAACGTTCTTATAAACCGCTATAGAGTGCTTTCAAATGCCCACTCCGCTCTTTCAGCCGTCATGGCATATCGCCTAAGGAGTTTTTTCTGCATCCTGAGTGTAAGCATAGCAATAGCCGCAATAACCGCCATTGTTGCCGCAGTAGAAGGCGCTTACAATAGCGCCTATGAGCTGGTTGATAAGTTTGGCCCTGATACCGCTCTCATAATTGGAGGAGGTGAAGTCCAAAAGGCTTCCGGTTACAGAGAGAAGACCCTCACACTGACCGATGCCCGGGCAATTCGGGATGCTTTTATGTCGGCATGGCTGGTCATGCCTGTAGCCATAAAATCCGGGACAACTGTCTCTTACGGCAGTAAAAAACATCAGGCACTGGTTTTGGGTTCATCAGAGGACTACAGCAGAAGCTGGAGTTGGCCTGTTAGTGAAGGCACTGACTTAACGGCTGAGGATATCGCCTCTGGCACAAATGTCTGCCTGACCGGCCTGAAAGTTGTACAGGAACTGTTTGATGATAAGTCCCCTGTAGGAGAGACTATCATGGTCGGCATAATTCCCTGTAAAGTCATCGGCGTTCTTGCCGACAGAACCATATCCCAAATGGGACAGGATCTTAATGACCGGATAATTATGCCCATCTCGACAGTTATGCGAAAACTGCTTAACGAATCCCGCTACGTGTCGGTCATAAAGGTACGGTTTGAAGACCATGAAAATCTGAAATACCACATAGCTGAACTCAAAGAATTTCTCAGACACCGCCATAATATCAAAGAGGACGATGAGGATGATTTTAAGATTATCACCTCCGACGAAATTATAGCGTTTCTCGTTGCGTTAACCGGCTCATTAGTGGTTTTTTTGGGCATAACCGGTTTAGTGTCGCTGGTTGTGTCAGGGTTTGTACTGGCTAACTTATTTCTTCTTTCGGTTAAGGAAAGAACACGGGAGATAGGCATAAGGAGAGCGTGTGGGGCAACCGCCAGGGATATTTTTACCATGTTTTTATTTGAAGCCGCACTCATTACAGCACTGGGAGGCGTTGTGGGATTTTTGTTAGGAATTGCAGTTTCTGAAATTCTTAATGCCACAGCGGACTTTCCCATACATTTTTCATGGAAAGCCTTTGCAGCAGCCTTATCTCTTTCCATTATCACAGGAGTTGTGTTTGGTATAAAACCTGCCGTTTCCGCCTCATCATTAAAACCTATCGAGGCAATACGGTGAAAATGCCTCCCGTAAGACACACCTATTCAGCCAAAAACCTGATTCTTAATCTTAAAATCGCACTAAAATCCCTTAGTAACTTTAAACTGCGAACCGCACTTGCCGTAATGGGTGCCGTGTTTGGAGCGCTTTCAATTACTGTGGTCTCAAGTGTCTCTCTCTCAATGAAAATAAAAACAGAAAGGGAATTAGCCTCATTTGGTAAAAATCTGCTTGTAATCAGAAGCGGCCAAATGAAAACCCACGGCAGACCTGACGTTATGACAGACTCTCCCAAACTGAGCACTCTTGATGCCGCTGCTATCAGAGACCATACGCCGTATGTGAAAGAGACCTCCGTTATTGCACACAGGTCGTTGCCAGTGCGCTACTCTGACATGACCCTTCCTGGAGCAATTGTGATGGGAGTTTCGGCAGGGTACTTTAAAATCAGAGACCTTAAACTAAGCTCCGGCACACTGTTTACACAAACGCATTACAATGGGCTACAGAGGGTGGTTGTGATAGGTTCAAATATAGCTGAGAGGTTTTTCGCCCCTGATGAAAACCCCCTCGGAAAATACATTTATATCTATCAGCTGCCATGTGAAATAATTGGGGTAGCAACGCCTATGGGAGTGGATTTCTCGGACATTAATCAGGATAACCTCGTATATATGCCGCTTCAGACATATTTAAGAAGGTTTACAAACACTACAAAGGTTAACTTTATTCAGGTGCAAGCAGTGGATGGCGCTGTTATGGAGCCGCTTAAGGCAGAGACCGAAAGGATACTAAAAGAGCGCCACGGAATAAAAGAGGGCGAACAAAATGATTTTACCGTCTTTACCCTGAAAGATTTGACTACAATGCAGGACAAATCAATCAGGATAGTTAGAATACTGGGGCTTTGTGCCAGTACGGCATCGTTTTCGATAAGTGCAATAGGGATTCTTTCAATAATGGCCCTCATGGTGACAGAGCGCCGGGTTGAGATAGGAATAAGACGGGCAGTTGGGGCAGCAAAGAGAGACATTGTGCTTCAGTTTTTAGGGGAATCATCTTTTGTATCAGTTAGCGGAGGAATTGTTGGCGTCTGTACGGGCACGTTGATTACTATCGGCATAAGTTATTTTTCAGAGCTGCCCCTTAGTGTTTCAGCCTCAGGAGTTGCGCTTGCGCTAATCTGCTCTATAGTGACGGGAATTGTATCCGGAGTTTATCCTTCAATCAGGGCAGTAAGGATAGCCCCTGTCAACATAACCCACAATTAGAATACTCTGCTAAAGCACTATCGGTATCATCAAATCCAATTGCAAAAACCGGACATTTTTTGTTGTGCTACAACAATATCTGTTTGCAAAAAAAAGTAAAAAATGTTAACCTATCAGAACAGTTAACTAAAATTAAGGAGAGGTAATGATGAAAAGACTCTTTTACTTATCCCTTACGTTGGTGTTTCTTTTTGCATGTGGGAACTCAGGCGAACAGGGAAAAGCGAAAACCGGCACAGCCGTAGTTAAAATTGGAGACGTAACTATTACAGACGACCAAATTCAGGACGAATTAGCAAACCTACCGCCAAATGTCAAACCTATGTTTGCCGGCAAAGAAGGCATAACCAAATTGGTAGATGAACTAAAGAAAAGAGAGACGTTATACCTTGAGGCCAAAAAGGCCGGGCTCGATAAAGACCCTGTCTATATAAAAAAGGTAGATGACTTCAAGAAGGGGTATCTGATAAATTCTCTTATATCAAGAAACGTGGGAACTGAGGGGATAAAGGTAACTCCTGAGGAGGCCAAAGAGTATTTTGATAAAAACCCTAAAGACTTTGAAGTAACTGAACAGAGGAAAGCAAGCCATATACTGGTTAAAACAGAAGACGAGGCTAAGGATGTTTTAGCAAAGATAAAGAAAGGTGAAGACTTCGGAAAATTGGCAAAAGAAACGTCCATTGATAAAATGTCTGCAGAGAAAAATGGAGACGTTGGGTATTTTGGGAAGGGACAAATGGTGCCTGAGTTTGATAAGGCTGTATTTTCTATGAGTAAGGGGGAGATTAGCGCCCCTGTGAAAAGCCAGTTTGGTTATCACATTATTAAGCTTACAGACATTCAACCCACAAAGAAACTTGAATTTGAAAATTCCAAGGCCATGATAATGCAGTTTTTAACTCAGGAAAAGCAGAAAAAAGCGTTTGAAGCCTATATGTCACAGGTAGAAAAGGGTTATACAATAACAGTTGACCAAAAAGTGCTTGATGATTTTGTAAATAAACACATGGGGGTCAAACCTGAGGTTGGTGCTGGAGCGCTTCCGCCTGACCATGGTGCACCTCCGCCACAACCGGCACCAGATAAAAAGTAGTCAGTGTTGAAACTTAAGGACGGCATAGTATCACTCTTTAAGAAGGTGGTAACCTCGATTCCCCCTGACGTTGAAGATGCCATAAGAATGGCATACGGCAGGGAGGCTGAGGGGAGCCAGACAAAAGAGGTTTTTAGAGCTATCCTTGAGCAGGTAAAAGAAGCCAGAGTTCAAGGCAAACCACTCTGTCAACATGCCGGAGTGCCGGTGTTTTGGGTCGGTATGCCGCGTTCACTTAGCAGAAGAGAGATTTTAGATATAATTATAGACGGCACAGAGACTGCCTTTAAAAAGATTCCAGCATTTGGGGACAGGACTGAGGGTGAAGCATTACCTTCTATCCCTGTCCCTGTAGTTTTTTTTGAAGAGACAGACAGCACATCCCTCGTTGTTGATTTGCTTATAAACGGGGCTGATTGTGAAAATGCAGGAATGTTTTTTTCAATAAATCAGCCATTTACCGGTAATTTTACAGAAGTGAAAAAGGCTTTACTGGAATCTGTATCAAAAAGAAGCAACAATCTATGCTCACCTTGTGTGCTTGGGATAGGGATTGGGTCAGAAAGAACCCAGATTGCTGCCTTATCAAAAAAACAGTTGCTTCGCAAGCTGTCTGACAATAACGCCCATCCGAAACTTATGCAGCTTGAGCAGGAGTTAACCGAAGGGTTAAACACACTAATAACAGAGTTTCCATCTTTAAACTGTAAGACCGCCATTTTAGGAGTGAAGGCCGCCACTGTTAATCTTCACAGTTTTTCATATCTTGTTGATGTCTCAGTTTCTTGTTGGGCATTAAGAAGAGGACGCCTTATCTGGAGCTGAGCAGTCGTGGGCTGCACAGGCAGGGTATATTGACCAGCTCGTCTGTGTTTACGTATAATATGTTGTGAAGCAGAGTATAGGGTCCAAAGTTGACTTAAAGATGTTGGTGATATTTGGGCTTGTCATTATGATTGTCCTTGCCTACTTCAATATTGTTAATAATTCATTTGTAAGTTACGATGATTTTAAGTATTTAACTGAAAATCCCTACATAAGGGACGGTTTAACTTTAAAATCTCTGATGTGGTCCCTAACAGCCACTCACGGCTCGCACTGGCATCCTATAACATGGATTTCCCACATGGCGGATATACAGATTTTTGGGTTAAACCCTGTTGGACACCATCTTACGAGTTTGTTTTTACACATTGCCAACTCTATTCTGTTGTTTTTATTTTTGTTTGAGGTTACAGAAGAAAGGCTTTGGCAAAGTGCATTTGTTGCAGCGCTGTTTGCAGTGCACCCCATAAATGTGGAATCAGTGGTGTGGGCAGCGGAAAGAAAAAATATCTTATTTATGTTTTTTATGATTCTTTCATGGTTTGCTTATGTTTCATATATAAGAAACAAAAATATACCGGTTTATATCCTTTTGCTTTTACTTTCAGCATGTTCTGTGATGTCTAAATCATCAGCAGTTGTGCTTCCATTTACTTTATTGCTTTTTGATTACTGGCCCCTCAGAAGATACGAGATAGGAGTGCTTCATAACGGAGTCATGTACCAGGAGGAAAAACACATGGTGCTGTGGCTGCTGTTTGAAAAAATTCCCCTTTTTCTGATTTCTGTTGCAGGGAGCATTGTTATTACACTGATTCAGGAAAAAGCCAACACGATACTGTCCCTTGATGAACTCCCACTTGCTAACAGACTCTCAAACGTTGTGATTTCTTACTTTGAGTACATAAAAAACCTGATTATACCTTATGATTTTGCAGTATTTTATCCATATCACGATATGAACTCATTTATACCGGCAGTGGCGGCAACTATTTTTCTTGTTGGAATTACCGTTTTTGTTATAAGTGTAAGAAGTAAAGCGCAGTTTGCAGCAATGGGATGGCTGTGGTACATGGGAACGTTTCTGCCGGTTATCCAGATTGTACCTGTGGGTCTTGCACGGATGGCTGACAGATATGCCTACCTTCCTGAGACAGGAATATTTATAGTTTTCGTCTGGGGGCTTGGAAAACTGCTTGCAAAAACCCGTTTTCAGACAATTGCAACAGTTTTTATTTGTCTTACTGTTTTCCCTCCACTGATTTTTCTAACCCACAGACAGACAGCTTACTGGAAAGATTCCATGACACTGTTTAAACACGCGATAGATGTAACCACAGAAAACTACGTAGCCTATAATAATTATGGGCAGGCGCTGCTGAAAGCCAGCAAAGTTACAGAGGCTCGAATGGAATTTGACAAAGGTTTAAAGATACGTCCATATAACAGGGAGTTAAATTTCAATATGTTGTTAGCTCTTGAAATGGAGGGAAAAACTAAAGAAAATGAGAAGTATTTTGTATTACTTAAATCATTACCGGAGAAAAACACGGCTCTTAATCTATACAAAGAGCTTGGCAGCGCTTTAGTCAAATATAAGCAATACGAGTCGGCTGTTAAATACCTTAATTTGTACGTAAAACAAAACAATGGTGACTGGGAGGTCTATAAAAACCTTGGTGTTGCTTACGGTGGAATGAAAAACTATGATGCTGCCATCTCAGCCTTGAAACGGTCTGCAAAACTTAACCCGGTTGATTGGGAATCACGCTTTTTTATCGGATTGCTGCTCAGAGACAGCGGTAAGAGGACTGAGGCCGTTTCCGAATTTATGTCCGCATACAGATTGAATCCGGACTCTAAAGTATTAAAAGATATTCTTGAACACACCGTTGACACGCTTGGAAAATAGCCATGACACCGAAGCTGCCGGTAAAATCTATCGGTGATGAATTCTTATATCAGGTGGTGTAAAGAAAGAAAGACGGGACTACCCCCGTCTTTCCATCAAATAAAAACGTATTAGCAACCTGCTACTGCTTTTCTTACAACTTTACCCTTTGCCTTTGTTTCGACGGTAACTTTCGCACCAACTGCATCTGCACCGGCTTTAACATCACAGTCCTTATTGCAGTTAATTACGACATCCTTTTTTGATTTTTCGTCAGTTACGGTAATATCCATGACGCCCTCACCCTTTTTGTCTATTGCCTTTACGGTGCCAACTACTTTGTCACCAGCAAACAGGGCTGCTGTTGATAAGAGCATTGCAACTACCATAACTATTGTAATAACTTTCTTCAATTGATTCACCTCCTTTATTTTTTATTCAATGTTTGTCACTTTAATCGTGCCTAGTGTACCATATTTAAAATAAATAAGTCAACTACTTTTTTTAATTTTGTTTTTAACGATAAAATCATTTAATCTTTTTTCCCTTGTCTATTATTAAACCAACAGGGAGAGTATCGCCAAAGACTTCCCTTTCCTCTTCAAAACTAACAGGCAGCGCCTCTGACAGCCGTTTAATGTAACGCTCTCCGGCTCCGGCAGTGACTTTTTGTATCCACCTTGCAGCCTCCTCTCTAAGCGTATCCTCTGTGTCGCCTGCCCTGTCGCCGGTTTTTCTTGCCAACTGAGATATTGCGTAAGCGGCATCGGCTGGATGTGTCCACTTTAAAGCCATTATCTCTCGTATCCATTTTTCTGCCGCTGCTTTTGGTATTACCTTTTCCACCGGGCCATAAAATGGCACACGGCCTCCAAGCCGAGACAGTGCCCACATTAGTTTAGCCGTGTTTTTATCACCAAACTTCTTAATCTGCCGCAGCAACTCATCCCCAAGCTCTACCTTTACACTGCTCCCCAACCGCTCAACACTTGCAGTAAGCATCCAGATCTCCAGAATCTCCGGGATTTGAAGCCGTGAAGTGTCTTTCTTTTTTTTGCCTGGCAGGAGATGCTGTGCTGCCTTTTTAAAAATTATATCCTGATGTTGTTCACTTAAGCCGCCAGCAACCCGCCTCCACATAATCCACCACTCTAAAGAGCACCCGCCGTCGCGATAAAACTTAACTCCCTCCGAAAATATTTTCCATAGCTCTTTTATTCGCTCTGTATCAAGAAAGTAGCCAAATCCAGGTCTTAGTAGAAATCCAGCCATGTTTAGCCATCTGGCCTCATGTACCGGCGTTGTCAGTCTTCGTTGTTTAAGTTCCATCAAAGTATCCCAGAGTTTACGGATAACCGGCAGCGGCCAATTATCTTTTTCCACTCCGAGGATTTCCGTTATAGTCTTTGTTAAAGCACCAAGTGCCTGTTCATTGCCCCACAGTGCAGCTCTTATTGCCTCACATGCCTGCTCTGTGGTTTGCTGATCAAGCGTGCGGGTGTCTGTCAGTGCAGAGGTGGTGGTGGATTCCTCTGATGTGTCATCTGCCGCAGCATCCCTTAACTGAAAGGAAAGTCTCCAGCGGTGCGGCGTTGTTTTTGATTCGCACCATATATCCAGTGTTCCGTACTCATTGAGTTTTATGCTAAGTGTTACAGGAAGGTGCGCACTGCCTGTTTTTTTACCAAACTGCAGAATTGTTCTAACTGGAGGAAGTTTAAAAAAGAAATCCTGTTCAGCGGTAACTATATCGCCGGGTTTATCCCCTACCCGGTAGCTTGAGCTATACATGTTAAAAGAGGCCGGAGTGTTTGCCATAACCTGAAATTCCGGCTCCGATAGAGTAATCTCAGAGTCCGGCTCTGCCCCTCGCGGCAGTATGCAGACGGAGGTAAGTGGTGATTTCAGCTCAGATGGCTCTGTGCTTAGGTGTGCAACCTCTATGTAGTAGGATTTCCCGGTGCCTCCGGTAATTCGCACGCCCTCCCCTCTTAGTACAAGTCCGTAATAAGCCGCACCAAGGGCTACCGCGTGATCAAGTTTGTCATTTTCCAGTTCCTTTACGTTAAAGTCCGGTTGTGCGGAAAACCAGTGGTTAATCATATCCAGTGATGCTTTGCGTAATGAGGACGATTTAAACACGCCGCCGTTAAAAAGTACTGCATCAGGGCGCACCGCTCTAACGCCGCCAGTGTCAGCAGTTTTCACCCACGGAGCTAAAAACGGATTTGCAGCATGTCGCCTCAAAAAAGCAGACAGATGCTTAAATACTGCTGTCTCTGACACATAGGGTAGTCCCAATTCCTGAAAACCCAACCGGCGTTCGGTGACATCCTCATCTATTCCAATTTGTTTAAAAAACCCGTTAAGCACTATGTTTTTAGCTGCAGCGGCAGTTATCACGCCTTTAACAGAGCCTCCTATTACGCTTCTGCCTGTGCCAAGGAACGTGACCTCAACCTCGTTAACGCTCTGCTCAGCAAGAAGAGTCTCTTTAGCCTTACGGCACTGATGGGTAAGCGATGTCCAGCCTGCAATACCCATCTTTTGGCCTGCGCCAAAGATACTTTCCTCAACCTCTCTGGCAAGCGCCAGATCCATGTTATCGCCGCCAAGCATCAGGTGATCTCCAACCGCTACACGTTTAAATTCCGGCCTGCCGCCTCTTTCTTCAACCGTAATAAGGTTAAAATCCGTAGTGCCGCCTCCCATATCAAAAACGAGGACGAGCATGTTTTCCTTTATAATGTCGCCAAGGTGAGCTTCATTTTGAGAAATCCAGTTATAAAAAGCCGCCTGCGGTTCTTCAAGCATAGTCAGGTTTTTAAATCCAGCAAGCTCAGCGGCTTTAAAGGTAAGCTCCCGTGCAGTTTCATCAAAAGATGCCGGGATGGTGACAACCACCTGCTCATCCTCAAGGGGATGGTATTTACCGCGCATCCCGCCGCCCTCAGAGTTCCATGCGTTAATTATATGCTTAAGATATGCGGCTGAGGCGCTTACCGGGGAGAGTTTCCCTGCAGTGTCTTCACGGCCCCAGGGCAAGATCGGTGCGTTTCTGTCCACACGGCTATAGCAAAGCCACGATTTGGCTGAGTACACAAGATTAGACGGTTTTTTCCCGCCAATAATACGGGCATATTCACCAGTTATAACTTTTTCAGAGCCACTTTGCCACGGCAGTCCGCCAGCAGCAATCTCAGCATCATAGGCTCCAGGGATATACAAAAAAGACGGCAAGGTGGAAATCTTACCCACCACACCTTCATCAACAAACTGTGGAATATCAAATACCACAGGTGCGTTTTTTAAGTCATGAGCTTTCTTCTTGTTTTTGTTGGATGACGACTCTTCTGAATCAATGTAAGAAACTGCCGAATTAGTTGTCCCTAAATCTATACCAACTATGAAACGTGTTTTTTTATTCATTTCTTATCCATATGCGATTTTCTCCAACGGGTGTTGTCTTAGTTTTACAGTAAATCATCAATAATCTGTTTGATAGTTTTTATGAGAACTGGGATATCGTTACGGCATGCAGCAAAAACAGCCTCATCACTGATGTCAAAATACTGGTGTGCAATAACAAGGGGTCTGTCATACATAAATTGTATCTTTGTCTATTCTTTCTTTCAGCAAAGTGTTCATTTTCTCTCTATAGTGCACAATATCAACATGTTTGTTGATAAGCTCCTCTATTTCCATCACATTATCATTTTAACAATTGAAGTTACTGGAAAGTCAAGGTAGTCCCCAGGAAGAAACCCTTGGCCGCCCAATCGCTAATACCAAAACTGGAGGTTACGGGGAATCATTCCCCGTGCAGAAGAGGGTTTAAGGGAGAGGGCAGCGCCCTTTCCCTTACCTACCTTCCCTTATCCCTTATCATTTCTGACATTAAGTAAAAACACGGGGATTGCTACAATTATAAGAGACGCCATAATCCAGAAGGAGTGCAGGTAGCCTAATCTTGCAATCAGCACACCGGCCAGTATTGGGCCTGAGGCATGACCGATGTCAAATATAGTTCCAAATGTTCCCATGGCGGCGCCAAAGTGTTTTTCTTTGCATATATCGGCAACAAGTGCAGCCGAGGACGACGTTACAAGGGCCTCCCCAAAGCCAAACACCAGAGCACAGCATATCAGCAGGTAGAAACTCTTAAATAGCGGAAACATTGCAAAGGAAACGGCACAGAGGAGTAATCCAGCGGCAATTATGGGAGTTCTGCCGTACTTATCTGAGGTTTTACCCATGACCGGTTTTGACAGTATTGTGACAAGCACTTGCACTCCCCACAGAAGCCCTGCCTGAAGCTCATTAAGGAGCGCTACTTTTACGGCATAAATAGGCAGGAATGCCTCCAGCGCTCCCATAGACATATTCTGAATGCCCTCCATGCCTGAGGTTATGACCACCCTCTTGTCGCTTATTACCTCTTTAATGCCTGAGGCAAATTTTTTGTAAGCAGCTTTCAGTCCGGCTTTTTCCTGTCCGACCGGCTTGTCATCTTTGAGCATTTTTATGCCAAAAAGCAGAGACATTATTCCTGTTATGCCGCTAAGAAGATATGCCCTTTGGAAATCAACAAATGTTGGATCGCCGTGAGCCAGAGTGTGAAGAATAAATCCTCCTACAGGAGCTCCAAGAAGATTACCGATAATTGTTACCGATGAAAACCATGACAGCACCTCGCCCTTTTTACTGCCTGCCTCATCAGCCACAACCGCCATAGCCACAGGTCCGTATATGGCCGTTGCAAGGCCATGAATGAACCTTATAATCACAAGCAGGTTGTAGTCCTTTACAAACAGGTACATAAATGGCATAACTGCAAAGACAACGAGACCGGCAAAGAGGGTTTTCCGTCGGCCTATTACGTCAGATAAAGCGCCTGAGGGCATTTTAAAAAATATACCAGTTACGGTTGAAATCCCTACTACAAAACCAATTGCCTCAGGGCCTGCCCCAAGATAGAGGGCAAAAAGCGGCAACACAGGGGACCTTGCCAGCGCATAGGAAAATCTGGCAAGAAAACCGACCAAATATATAGGCATAAAGTTGGGTTTAGAGTCAGTCATTTTTCAAGTATCCTTAGTGCTTTATCGGAGTTTGTCTGTCAAAGTAAATACTTTTGCCGGATATACTTATAGGAACTCCCATGACTACCTCTGCCTTAATAAACCCAAGCGCCTTGGCAGCAGCTCCCACCCTCTGCTGCACGCGGTTATCCACGTTAAGCGTGCTTGCCGTCTTTGCCGCCGATGACAGTGCTACACCGATGTCCATCATTCTCATTATGCAGTGAGGGCCTGAGTATCCCATCTCTTTTTCTTTCAGCTGTTTGTACTTGCTAAATTCTGCACACGTTGAGTAACCGCATCCGCCGCAATCATAACCGGCAGTGACTGCCGACTTTAACCCGATAAGTACGAGTGCTCCGGAGTTTTCAATGTTAGAAGCATCCCTTAGCCAATACGCCTCATTTGTGCTCTTAGGAGCATACTCTTTCATAGCATCGGCGATTTGCAGCAAATCGCTGCCATCGGTGATAACCACTATTTCCATAAAATCCTTGCCCCCGGCTTTAGGCGCCGTCCTTGCCGATACCGCCATTAATCCCGCTACCAAATCTGTCATTTCTTTCATATGGTTACTCTCCTTAATGCAATTATTTTTTTGACTCATACAGAAAATTAAAAATCTCTGTGGCCTTACTGACAATATCCATATCGCTTTTAATGCGACTTCTCATACCGTTTAGTATTTTCTCGACTCCGGCAGTCTCAACACTCCGGTACTTACCATCTTTCATATCAATTTCATGAATGATTTCGGCTATATGCTTTACAACACCGTCTTTTATACCAAACGATTTAACTAAGACCTCAAACGTGCAATCATCCCCGATATGAGTAAACTCCCCGCCAACCACATCAAAATAGACATTATTAGAAGAGGAGGATAAGTCCATCTCACTTTCCTCCTCAAATGCAATAACAGCATCCTTGTCAATGAATCTCCTGATAAGCCAAATTGAAGACAGTCTGTCAATATAGGGTCTTTTTCTTGTCACCCAGCGCTTACCACAGTAATCCCCGATTTTTCGCAACACTATTTTTTTCGTTTTTTCTACTGATGCGGGGTTCAAATGAAAAACAACAGCCTCTTTGAGTTCATTCAATCTTGCCTCTATAGTCTTTTTTTCGCAGAGAGAGAAAAAATCTATCTTTTTTACTTCCTCGTACTCGTTTGTTAACTTGTTTAAGCGCTCATATATTTTATGAAAACTATTAATACCAGCTGGGTTTGAGGACATCTTAGCATTAACAAAGTTTCTGTCAGTTTCTTCGAGATATTTTTCTATTTTCTCATAGTCGCCCTCTCTTGCCGTATTAAACAACGCAATAACCTCGCCATCTTTGATATTTTCAAATTTTTCAACCGCTACGAAACCGCTGTCACCGCCGATAGAGTCCACCTCGCTTAGCAACCACTGAAAAAATTCATAATGCTCTTCACTGTAGGGAAGTACATAGACAGAATGCTTAAATTGAATAGCGCCAGCCTTAGCAAGCCGCCTCCAAATCTTAACCCTGTTATTAACAGGAGATGCCGACACCGTGTAAAAAAATAAAAGCCAGCTTCTTTTGTTTTGTAACATGTGTTAATTGTATAACATATGTTTCATTTTGTCAAGGAAATTTTTTGAAGATGGCAATTCATATCGAACCACAAAATTTTTCACCAAAGATGCTATAATAGCAAATGGAATTAAACGAAATACCAATATTTGAAGGCTTAACAAATAGTGAATTAAAAGAAATAGAGCCATATATTCAATTTGTCTCCTTTAAGAAGAAAGAAGCGGTTTTTAATGAAGGTGACAGGTCTGACTGGTTTTACATTGTGGCTGCAGGTAAGGTTAAAATTACCAAATTGTCTCAGGATGGCAAAGAGTTGATTATTGAGTTAGTACAAGCTGGGGAGCTTTTTGGAGCGCTGGCAGTTTTCGGGGGTTTTCCATATCCGGCTAATGCGATAGCCATGGAAAACGTCAAAGTAGTAAGGATTTTACGTAAGAACCTGCTTAGAATTCTTGACAGGTTTCCAATCGTTATGTTTAAAATCACTTCTATCATGGGAGATCGTATGAAAAACTCCCACGATACACTAAAAAACATAGCTCTTGAACGAGTGGAATCACGCATCGCCTCTTTGCTTTTGAAGCTTTCAGATAAATCCTCAACCCCCGGGCAAATTGATATTAAATTAACCAAACAGGATATTGCCGATATGGTTGGGACAACTGTAGAAACCTCGATAAGAACCTTAAGTAAATTTAAAAAAGAAGGACTTATTACTGACAAAAAAGGGCTTCACGTTATTACTGATAAAGAAGGCCTTGCGCTATACGCTAATTAGCGGCTAGTTTTTTTAGTTCGGAAAGTGCGTTTAGTGCCTCATCGGGGGTTAATTTCTTTATGTCAAGGTTAATTAGAGAAAGCACGGCAGGGTGGATTTGTGATGAGAATAGATCAAGCTGAACCGCTGTTTTTCCCTTCCTTTTAATTAAATAGACCTGGGCCTCAACTTCTTGAACCTCTTTTTTCTCAAGCTCCAACAAAATATCCTTTGCGCGGGCTACAATGCTGTCAGGGAGTCCGGCAAGTCTGGCCACTTGTATCCCATAGCTTTTATCGGCGGCGCCTTTTATGATTTTCCGAAGAAAAATGATCTCATCTCCCCACTCCTTTACTGACACGTTATAGTTTTTCACCCCTTGTGTTGTGACTACCAAATCTGTCAATTCGTTATAGTGCGTGGCAAAGAGCGTGCGTGCCCCAATTGTGGTTACTATGTGTTCGGCTACAGCCCATGCTATGCTAATACCGTCAAATGTGCTTGTGCCTCTTCCAACCTCATCAAGTATAATTAAACTCTTCTTAGTTGCGTTATTTACAATGTTTGAGGTCTCTATCATCTCAACCATAAACGTGCTCTGACCTTTAGCAAGAAAATCCGAGGCTCCGATTCTTGTAAAAATCCTGTCTGAGACCCCAATCTTTGCCGAATCTGCCGGCACAAAGGAACCCATCTGAGCCATAAGGATTATCAGAGCGTTTTGTCTCATGTAGGTTGACTTACCTGCCATATTGGGCCCTGTGATGATTAACATCCTGTTGTCTTCTGTATCCAGCACACAGTCGTTGGGAATAAATTTATCAACAGATGCGGTCTTCTCTATTACCGGATGCCGTCCTCCTTTTATATATATATCTCCACCGTTATGAACCTCAGGTTTTACATATTTTTTAACCTTAGCAGTCTCTGCAAGTGACTGCAGGTAATCTATAACTGCTATAGCGTTAGCCGCAGCTTTCAGACCTCCGGCATAGAGTTCCACCTTTTCAACGACTGCTCTGAAATAATCATATTCAAGCGCTTTTAACTTCTCCTCGGCCCCGACTATCTTATTTTCATACTCTTTCAACTCAGGGGTTATAAACCGCTCGGCATTTACAAGGGTCTGCTTTCTGATAAAATGCGGAGGCACAAGATGAAGATAACTCTTTGTTACCTCTATATAATAGCCAAATATTTTATTGTAGCTAACCTTAAGATTATTAATGCCTGATGAGGAGCGCTCTTTAATCTCAAGTTCAGAGAGAAATGTCTTTCCCTTTGTTGCAATCTCCCTTAAATAGTCTATGTCTTTAGAACATCCGTCTTTAATTATCCACCCGTCTCTTACAGTGGCTGGCGGTGAGTCTGTTATCGAGCTTTCAATTACTTCAATTAAAGACGTAAAGTCGGCAATATTGCTGGCAAGCTCTCTAAGATAGCCATCAGGCTGATTCTGTAACAATTCCTTTATATCAGGCATAGCCTCAACAGAGCTTTTAATGGCAATTAAGTCACGGGCATTGGCACTGCCTTTAATGAGCTTTATCGTGATTCGTTCTATATCCTGGATGGATTTAAGTTTAGCTCTTAAGTTTTCTCTAAGAGTAAAGTCAGACACCAGAGTGCCGACAGCATCGAGTCTTTTGTTTATTTCAGAAGTTTCAATAAGCGGCCTCAGTAGTGCGTCTCTTAGAAATCTCGTTCCCATAGGAGTCATATTGCTCTCAAGTATGGCAAGCAGGGTGTCATTTTTAGTTGAATCCTTAAGATTACCGACAAGCTCAAGGTTCCTTATGGTCACAGCATCAATAAACATAAAAGAGGACATGTTTAGAGTTTTAATTTTAGTGAATTGTACGTTTGACCTCTGAGTATCGGTTAGATATGAAATCAGGCCTCCGGCTGCAGAAATTGCCCCATTCATTCCCTCACAGCCGTACCCCTCAAGGGTTGATACCTTAAAGTGTTCAAGGAGCAGTTTGTAAGCCTCCATAAAGTCAAAAGGTAAATCGCTGTAGTATGAGACATAGAAATCTTTTAAAATTGTGCTGTAGTGGATGTCATCCCGGAGAGATTCCGGACAGATGATTTCTCTTGCGGCAAATCTGTGGATTTCGTCAGCCAGATTTTCCTTTGTCTCATAGACCATAAACTCGCCGGTGGATATATCGGACACGGCTATGCCGTGGAGGTCATTAAGGGGATAAAACGAGAAAATATAGGTGTTTTCCCCGGGATTTTCCGGCTCGTATGTGCCAGGAGTAACAAGGCGGACAATTTCACGCTTAAAGATTCCCTTTGGCGACTCTGTATCCTCAACCTGCTCACAAACAGCTACTTTATGCCCTGCCTCGATAAGTTTTTTAAGATACGCATCGGCTGCAAAATAAGGAATCCCGCACATCGGCAGTGTGTCCTTCTTTCCCTTGTTTCTGGCAGTCAGGGCAATCTGAAGAACCTTAGAGGCTACGATTGCATCCTCGCCAAACATCTCGTAGAAATCCCCAAAGCGAAAAAACAGTATTGCATCCTCATAGACCTTCTTTAAGTCAAAATACTGTTTCATCACCGGAGTGAGTTCCTGAAATTCCATTACATTGTATTTAAAAATATTTTTACTCAAAAAAGAAAGAGGGCGGGTGGTTTCAGTGTTTTGTAACCCAGTGTTGACATTATTTTGTTTATATCTATAAAATATTCCATGTGGTATATGAGCATAGTATCATGTAATAATACTTAACAGAAACATCCTGAAAGGACTGAAATCTAAGCATAGGCAGTATAAATTCAAGTTTTAACGGAGGCGAAGTGAGCAACGATAATGCTGTTATTGATTTTGGAATTATAACAGCCATAACTGAGGAATTTGCTGCAGTCAAATGTATGCTTGATAATGGAGAAGATTATTCTAAACGCACTGAATTCGTAAAAAATGACCCGAATGATTATTTTATAGGTACGGTTAATGCTCTCGATGGATCAGGAAAGCACAATGTTATAGTTACACTATTACCAGATCCTGGGAATAATATATCGGCAGAAGCAGTTACTAATTTATTAAGAAGTTTTCCTGATATAAAAGAGGTTTTAATGGTTGGGATTGCAGGGGGAGTTCCTAAACCAAAAAATATTAGTAAGCATGTACGCCTCGGTGATATAGTTGTGTCAAATAAATACGGAATAATTCAGTATGATAATATCATGGAGGAATTTAGCAAAATAGTTATTCGTGATAAATCTTCACGCCCCTCCGCAGCTATGATAAATAAAGTAAATAAATTAGAATCAGAAAGGATTGCAGGAAAATACCCTTGGGAAAAATACATTGAACGTGCAGCACATTTGGAAAATGCTGAAAGACCAAATGATGATAAAGATATTCTATATCTTTGGCAGCAACAAGGTGATAAGTTGGTAATAGATTCGCAAGTGGAACATCCGATAGATAATAATCGGGCTAAAAGAATGGGACAACCTAAAATACATTATGGGAAAATAGGGGCAGCTAATACTCTTTTAAAAAACCCGTTTATGAGAGATGAACTGGGAGACCAACATGATGTTAAAGCTATAGAAATGGAGGCTTCTGGTATAGCTGATGGTACATGGAAATTTGCTAAGAGCTATATTATAATCCGTGGTATATGTGATTATTGTGATGAGGGAAAAAACGATATATGGCATCAATATGCAGCTATTGTGGCCGCTGCATATGCTCGTTGTTTGATTGAATCGTGTTCATGTTCTGGTACATCATCTGAAAAACCTAATGGTTCTGTAACAAATATTGCAGGTAAAGATGAATTAAAAAAACAGTTATTAACGTGCGGGACAAAGATGATGGACGATACGATATTCATCAATGTTTTTAGAGAGATAGACAGTGCCAAAGATATATCAATAGCGTTAAATAAAGCATTTGATTACTACTGTAGAAATATGCTACTAAAAATTGGTAATCTTGAAGGTACCTCTCTGTACGAACAACTTGCAAAGGTAACGCTTATTTTGAATGACATAGATATTGATATATGTACGCGCGCTTATAACATAGTTGCTGACAAATATCCCCATAAAGACTTTACAAACCTGCTATGTGCTATATTTAGACTCCTTAAATTACCTCCTAACATAGAGAATGAACTCCCTTTTATTATCTTTATAGAAAAAGTTATTTACATTATGAAAAATGAAAATATAACTAATGGTTCATACAACAAATTAAAAGAATGGTTTGAATCCTTTTGCAAGAAGTTTGATGAAAAAACCTGTGCTGCTGACTCGGTGACTTTAAGTAGAAACAGGGTTGTTCATCTTCTTATACAAATAAGGCCACAGTTTCCTAATAATATAAAGAATACGTATAGTATTCAGATAAATAAATGGACTAATACTGGAAAGAATAATGTAATACCTAATGAAAATAACGCCAAATATCATGACGTTACATTTGACCAAATACCTAAAATCATTGATGATCTTTTATGTTCAAGTTTTGTAAGCAATATTAACCTTGAAAGGTTAGAGTTTTTTTTACCATCTAATTTAGTTTTCTGGGATGTTGATCAATATAATTTAAAAGAACTCACATTTAGAAAAAAACTTGGACAAAATTATGAAATTGTTATCAGGATTAATCGTTTATTTGTTGATGATGCGTTAAAAAACCCTGCTAAATCATCAGTTTCACGAGATTGGAGAAAGAGATGGGATATTTTGCAAAATCGTATGGGAACATTCGATGAAAAATGTATCAAACATATATGTGATATTAACGGATATTGTGCTGAAAATGTTTTTGATGAAATAGATGATGAAGACATTGGAGATTATATAACATGTCTTGAGATAGCATTTAGACCTAAAACAAAAGAGGACGAAAAAGATTTAGTTAATTTAATCTGGGAAAGTGGTATCCCAGTTGCTGTCTTGCATAGAAAATCGTATAACTCTCTAAATAGCACCCTCGAGTTACCTGAAAACACTAAAATTATTAACAAAGAAACAATCTCTGATCTACCCAATACTGTTCGCAAAATTCGGAGAAAAGCTAAGGGTGAACAACATATAGGAAATCATTTAACTCTTATCTGGGATGATCCATATAAAACAGTAACATTTAATGATGCTGAATCATTGCATTACATAAACAAAACTTAAGAAGGAGGAAATATGGCAAACTGGCATATATATAAGGGTGATAACACACCGCCACATGACGAATTAGATAAGCTCCCATCAGCTCCTAAATGGCGGCAGTTTAATAAAGGTAATCAATCTGGGCATGACAGCGAGACAAAAAAACGCTCTAATGAATACACAAGAGGCGAAAACTTTGTAAGCGAAGAAAATGAGATAGAAATTATAAATGCAGCGCTTTATCTAAGAAGACCTTTATTAGTTAAAGGAACACCAGGTATTGGCAAATCTACAATTGCCTTCTCCGTTGCCCATGAACTTAAACTTGGAAAAGTTTTGTACTGGCCGATAACAACTCGTACTACTTTAAAAGATGGTCTGTATAATTATGATGCTATAGGCCGTTTGCAGGAATTCCAAATGGCAAAACCAGAAGGTAAGATACCTGACATAGGAAAATACATCCGGCTTGGGCCGTTAGGAACAGCTCTCCTTCCATCAGAGCGTCCGAGAGTTTTACTCATAGATGAAATTGATAAATGTGATATTGATCTGCCAAACGACCTCTTATGTGTATTTGAGGAGGGTAGATTTGAAATACCTGAATTATCACGTTTAGCAGTTAAGGACTCAGATGATAATACCGAAGACACAGATGATAATATAAAGTATGTGTTTCCTCATGATAGTAAAAAAAGAGTGCCTATTGAGGGAGGTCACGTTATTTGTAATGCTTTTCCATTTGTAGTGCTTACCAGTAATGCTGAAAGAGAACTGCCTGCTCCATTTCTGAGGCGTTGCCTGAGGCTCGATATAAAGGAGCCTGAAAGTGATAAATTAAGTAAAATCGTCTCCTCCCATTTTTCTGATATAGATATAGAAGCAAAAAATAAACTGATAGAAACCTTTGTAACAAAGCGTAAAGACGGTGACCTGGCTACAGATCAACTCCTTAATGCCCTTTATCTCACAACTAAAGGAATTGATCTGTTTGATGGCAAAGATGACCTGATTAATGCCGTCTTAAGAAATTTAAACACAACATAAAAAAATGTTGCCTATTTACCATAATAAGATGAGAGCCTAATGCTTATACAATTTATAGAAACACTTAGGAATGTGGGCTTTAACCTTACATCTACGGAGATAGCGGATATTTTGTGGTTTGCTGATTGTATTGATAAGCCTCAAGAACAAGAGCCTGAGAGACCTGTTGCAGAACCGGAGAGTGAAAATAACGGCATTGCTATAGCACAAAAACACGAGAGAACTGAGAATATGCTAAAGGCCAGTGTAAAATTAAAAAAACCACAAACACCGCTTGATTTAAAGCCAATTAAAACCGATACAACCCCTGACACTAACGTGAGCACTGAACCTGTAAAAAACCATGCCACAGCACCACTTCATAATAAACTTGAAATCAGCAGGGCATTAAGACCTCTTAAGAAAACATTTCCGTCTAATCATAGATTTATAATAGATGAGAATGAAACAGCTAACTTCATTGCAGAATCCGGTATATATGTACCAGTTCTGAGACCTGAGCAAATCCGATGGTTCGATGTTGCAATAGTTGTTGACGAATCTTTCTCTATGTCCGTATGGCAGGATACAATTAATGATTTTAAACTTTTATTACAAAGACATGGTGCATTTCGAAATGTTAAAATTTTTGGTTTTACATATGACAAAGCTAAAGACAAAAGTATTCGATTCTATGCAGGCACAGGAATTTTGGCATCACGGAAAAAACTAAACCCTAAGGAGCTGATTAACCCTTCAGGCAGGTCATTACTAATCGTGATAAGCGACTGCGTATCACTGGCGTGGTATGATGGTAAGGTTTCTCATATGATGTTTGAATGGGGAAAGACAAGCATAGTTACATTGCTCCAGGTACTGCCTCACTGGTATTGGAGACACACTGCAATTGATATGGGAAAACCAAGACAATTACGGGCTATTAAACCTGGATTAACAAAATCTAAAATAAATGGCAAAGATGCAAGCGTTTCTGAAATTCCTATTGTCACTTTCGATGCTGTTTCTTTGAGATTATGGGCACAATTAATTACTAATAATACTACTGAGTGGACACCAGGAGTTGTTTTCTTACATAAAGACAGCAAAAGAGAATTTAAACCTGTAAGGGATGAAAAAGAGTTATCGGCTTTTCGATTTCTACCTGATAACCCGGAGAAAAAACTCAAAGCCTTTGTTGCTACTGCTTCAGAAAAAGCACAGCGGCTTGCAAGGTATCTTGCTGCAACACCACTAAATCCTTCTACTATGAAATTTATACAGCAAGAAATGTTAACCGATTCAAACCCTGCATATTTAGCAGAGATTCTGATAAGCGGTATAGTCGAGATGTCTGATTATACTGATACTAACGACATACAACTTGATTTTACCGGAAATATCAGAGACCGCCTGATTTCGTGGACTAATATAAGCGACACTGTTACAGTGTTGTCAAAACTCCAAATTTTTGTTGATAAATATACAAATAAATCTCTTGACATAAAGTCTTTAGTAACAAACCCTGAATTAGTTGAGAAAATTGCAATAGATAAAAATAATAAAGTGGCATTTTCTACACGTGTTCTAAAGCGACTAGGTGGTAAATATACAGAACTAGCAACTCGTATCTCTAAATTGATTTATGAAGAAACCCCAAAAGATAATACAAGAAAATTATACGAGGCCAAACTTTTGATTGTGGGACAAGGTGGAGTTGGAAAGACAAGTATTTTAAGAAGATTAACTAACGATACTTTTTCAGATAATCAGGAAACAACTGTAGGAATAGACATAAGACGATTAAATTTGACAAGTAAAGACAATTTAGAATTAAAACTAAATGTATGGGATTTCGGCGGGCAGGCGATATATCACTCAACGCATCAGTTTTTCTTAACCAAACGCTCAGTGTATATGTTAGTGTGGGATGCCGGACAGGAGGCAGTTTTTGGTAGAATTGAGGATTGGCTCAATGAGATTAAAGTCTTTGGCGATGACAGTCCAGTTATTTTGGTTCTTAATAAGTGCGATCAGTATATAGAAGAAATTAATTTTAAAGATTTAAAAACAAGATTTCCCAATATTGATAGTTTTCTTAAAGTAAGCGCTAAAAGTCCTGAAAACGGACCCGATAGCTTTGATAAACTAAAAGCCAATATAGCTGAAATAGCCGCCAAACTACCGCATATGGGTGCTGAGTGGCCGGAGGCATGGTTAAAAATTAGAGAGCATTTAGAAAATGACACAAGAAACTATATAGATTATTCAGAATTTCAGAAGGTTTGCAAAGAAAACGGGATTGGAGAAAAAGAGGAAAAGGTGCTTGATGAATATCTTCATGACTTAGGCGTTTTTTCACATTTTAAAGACGATTTGATATTACACAATACGATAATTATAAAACCATCATGGGCTACAAATGCAGTATATAAACTCATGTCGTCAAGGGCTGTATTGAATAGGAAAGGAATTTTATATGAAAGCGATTTGCCGGATATTTGGAAAGAAACCGATGGTTATCCTCAGTCAAAATATCCAATGCTTCTTAGCTTAATGAAAACTTTTGAGTTGTCATTTCATATGGAAGGAACAACGCACCATGTTATAGCAAATTCTTTAACAAGAGAAAGTGTTGATTTTGACTGGGACCCAGATGATAGCACAAGAGTTTTTTACAAATATGAGTTTCTGCCAAAAAGCATCATACCAAGGTTTATTGTAAGAGTACATGAATTGATTAAGAGAGATACAGAAGGCAATTACTTGTGCTGGAGAGATGGAGCAATATTAGAGAAAATTTCAGACGGTGTCAGAAGACACACATATGTAAAAGCCGATACTTACGGTAAAAAAATAGAAATAATAGTTAGCGGTGATAGCAGGCGTGAATTTTTTGCTATTATAAGAAACAACTTTGATAGTATCCATAATAAAATGAAAGGAATTAAATCTGACTTAACAATAGCATGTAACTGTGAAGAGGGTTGTACATCTACGTATAGTTATGATTTTATTCTTAGAATGGAAAAGGAGGGAAAATCTGAAGTTCAATGTTATAAATCGGCTCATAGTGTACCAATAAAAAGTCTTTGGGGGCATAGATTTGACGTGTTCATCAGCCACGCTTCATCTGACAACGATTTCATTGTCAACAATATATTACCTGATTTCAAAAGAAGAGGAATAACCTATTGGATGGATATTGAGCTGGGAGCTTCTGCCTCTCCAGTCATAGAAGAAATAAAGAAGGGATTACAAAATAGTAAACACATTCTTGTCTGCCTAAGTAAAAATACTGGAAAATCTGAATGGGTACAAACTGAATATGGTTCAATTTTGAATAAGATGCTTGCTAAAAAAACTAATAAAAAAGTTATACCATTTAAAATAGATAATATTGAAAACAGTGAAATTCCACATTTACTTCTTAACATCCAAATTGCAGATTATTCAGATAAAAAGTCATACAACGACTTACTGGATTTTCTATCAAAAGCATAGCTGTTGTGATTAGCAATAAAGCTTTCCACCTCATAGCAATGATGTATTATAAATGGGTCTGCGTTTACCGCTGGTTTAATTCAACAACACCAAAATACTTCCCTTTGAAATACAGTGCAACCTTTACAAGAGAAATTAACACAGGCACCTCGGCAAGCGGCCCGATAACTGCAGCAAAGGCCGCCCCTGAGTCTATTCCAAAAAGCGCTATTGTTACCGCTATTGCCAGTTCAAAGTTGTTGCTTGCTGCCGTAAAGGACAATGTTGTAGTTTTTTCATAGTCAAACTTAAACCGCCAGCCCAAGTAAAAAGATACTAAAAACATGATAACAAAATAAATCACAAGAGGAACAAATATTCTTACAACATCAAAAGGCAATTGCACTATATACCGTCCTTTCAACGTAAACATGACAACCACAGTAAAAAGAAGAGCTATTAAAGTAATAGGGCTTATTGTTGGGGTAAATACATTTTCAAACCAGTACACCCCTTTTTTTCTGATTATAATAAACCTGCTTAAAATACCCGCAATAAAAGGGATTCCCAAATAAATGAACACACTTTTTGATATTTGTACAATTGTGATAGAAACCACTGTTCCCTTTAGTCCAAATAATGGAAGCAAAAATGTTATAAAAAAATACCCATACATTGAGTAAAATATTAGTTGGAAAAAAGAATTAAACGCTACCAATCCGGCAGCGTATTCCCTGTTACCCTCTGCCAGATCGTTCCACACCACAACCATCGCGATACACCGTGCAACCCCTGTAAGAATCAACCCATACATGTACTGCGGATGGTCTCTTAAAAACACTATGGCAAGAAAAAACATCAGAAAAGGACCTATAAGCCAGTTCTGTAAAAGAGAAAACGCAAGAATCTTCTTGTTTTTAAAAACCTCGTGGAGTTTTTCATATTTAACCTTCGCTAGTGGCGGATACATCATAAGAATCAGCCCTATAGCAATAGGCACATTTGTGGTATCCACCTGAAACATATTTAAAAAATCCTTAGTCTGCGGAACAAAATATCCAATACCAATCCCCACAAACATCGCACTAAATATCCACAACGTGAGAAATCTGTCAATAAAGGATAATTTTTTGGAGTTAGTCGCCATTTTATTCTCCCTCTATCTCCTTAATCCAGCTCTGAATTTTTGCCTTAATTTCTTCTTTAATAACCCTTGTTTTAGCTATTTTTTCCTCCTCTGTTCCCTCAAGTGAGGATGGATCATCAAATCCCCAATGCAGCCTTTTGTTGATTCCGGGAAATATTGGACATTTTTCAGCTTTCGTTGCGTCACAGACCGTTATGACATAATTAAACAGATCGCCGTTTTTAAACATATCAAATACGCCTTTAGTGCTGTTGCCTGATAGGTCAAAGCCATCTTCTTTCATAACCCGTACAACTAATGGGTTTAGCACACCGGGTTCAAGACCAGCGCTCTTTACATCAAATTTTTGCCCTCCGTATTTCTTAAGAAATGCCTCCGCCATCTGGCTTCTGGCGCTGTTATGAACACATACAAACAGAACTTTTATTTTTTCCATTTTAAAACTCCTCCTGTATTTTAGTTACTTTAATATATTATACATTATTAGATATAATATATCAAGATATATAGATGTGACGATATGATTAAATTTGTGTTAAAATAGAATTACAGAATAATGGAAAACTTTATAAAAATCGTATCAGCCGTAAAAGATGAAACACGTGTGATGATACTGCGGTTTCTCTACACGTATGGGGAGACGTGTGTTTGTGAGCTTCAGGCCTCTTTTAATATGATACAATCGCGTCTTTCACGGCATTTATTAATACTAAAAGACGCAGGTTTTTTAAAAGTGCGCCGTGAGGGCCAATGGAGCTACTATTCTATAAATGCCCCTTTGGATGCCTTTAAAGATGCGATAATAAGACAAATCATAAGCCTGAGCGTTTCTATCCCCGAAAAATCAAGCAGGTGTTGAAAGTCAGGTTGTCTTTAACACTCTACAGTTACAGAATAAGGATTTTTTCCGCAGATTGCACAGATTTCCGCAGATTTGTATTTTATTTTTATCTGCGTTCATCTGCGTAATCTGCGGATTAATCTTTTCAAGAGTTCTTTATTTGACAAATAGCCTGTTTTTTGCTAAAATCACTGAATCGGAAAAATCGTGGGTAAAGTAATTTCAATATCAAATCAGAAGGGCGGAGTGGGTAAAACTACGACTGCTATTAATCTGGCCGCCTCTATGGGGTTGGCCGGTAAGGATATTTTAATTGTCGATACCGATCCTCAGTGTAATTCAACAAGCGGTCTCGGTGTGGATAGAAAAAATCTCGTTAAAACACTTTATGATGTCTATACGTCAAAACATAAAATAGAGGATGTAATAATCTCTACCCCGTATGACCATCTGTTTTTAGCCCCATCCTCAATTGATCTACTTGCCGTGGAGCTTGAAATGGTGAACAAGGACCGCCGTGAGTGGCTGCTTTCTGATGCTCTGATGCCTCTCAGAGACAAATACCAGTACATTTTTATAGACTGTCCGCCCTCACTTGGGCTTATAACGTTAAACTCCCTCGTTGCCGCTGATTCCGTCATTGTGCCGGTTCAGTGTGAGTACTATGCGCTTGAGGGGCTTACTATGCTTATGAGAACCATTAATCTTGTAAAACGCTCATTTAATCCGTCTCTTTCCATAGAAGGAATTTTGTTAACCATGTTTGATGCCAGAAACTCTCTGTCTTCGGCAGTAGCCAAAGAGGTAAAAACTCATTTTGGACAGAAAGTTTATACAACTATAATTCCTCGAAATGTGACTCTTGGCGAGTCCCCCGGGCATGGCAAGCCTGCCCTCTATTATGATGTCCGATCAAAAGGCGCTCAGACCTATTTGACCCTCGCACGGGAGATTCTGGGAGACATTGCGCTTCAGAATAAGGCAGTATCATGAAAAAAGCGCTGGGACGCGGTCTCGATGCCCTGATTCCCACCGAGGGCGAGGAAATCCATCAGATTGAGATTGAAAAAATCTTCCCTAACCCGTCTCAACCGCGTAAACATTTCTCCGAGGAGTCGTTAAATCAACTGGCAGAGTCTATAAGCCAACAAGGAATCATCCAACCCATCATTGTTGCCAGAACAGGGGACGGTACTTTTACAATTGTTGCCGGGGAAAGACGCTGGAGAGCAGCCACAATTTCCGGCTCTCAGAAAATCCCCTGTATTATTCGTGATGAGAGTGCTGAGGAGTCTTTTGAAATCTCGCTGATAGAAAACATTCAGCGTGAGGAGCTTAATCCGATTGAAACAGCTACTGCATTTTTAAGGATTATGGAGGAACAGGGAATAACGCAGGAGGAGCTGTCTAAAAAAATCGGCAAGCAGAGAGCAACTGTAGCTAACTACGTAAGGCTTCTGACGCATCCTGAGGAAATAAAATCTTTTATAATTTCAGGAGCGCTTTCTATGGGACACGCTAAAGTGCTCCTCTCTCTGAAAGACCAGTCTCAGCAGCTTGAGGCGGCACAAATGGTTGTGAAAAATTCGCTCAGTGTCCGTGAAACAGAAGCCCTTTGTAAAAAACTCTCAACGGACTCCACATCATCTGTTAAAAAGCCTGAGCCCCCCAAAGACCCGCACATAGCTGGCGTTGAGGATGAACTAACACGAAATCTCGGCACTAAGGTCAGAATTCATCACAAGGGAAACACCGGACGCATCGAAATAGACTATTATACAATGGATGACCTTAACAGGATTATTGATATATTAAAAATATGACACAAGCAGCAGTGATTATACCGGCACGGTACGGAGCATCCAGGTTTCCAGGGAAACCGCTGGCACTGATTTGCGGTAAGCCGATGATAGAGCACGTCTATGAACGCGCTAAAAGAGCACACTCAGCAAGCGCAGTTTTTGTGGCAACCGACAACGCCAAAATCTACGACACTGTGGTTGGTTTTGGAGGTGCTGCCATTATGACCAAAGAGACCCACGCAACTGGCACTGACAGAATAGCCGAAGCGGCAAGGGATTTGCCTTTTACCGTAATTGTCAACGTGCAGGGAGATGAGCCTCTCATTGAACCAGACATGATTGACTCAGTAATTGAACTTATGCAAGACGACAGAGCTTCTATGGGAACTCTTAAAAAGAAAATAACAACCCCCTGTGACATCTTTGATCCAAATATCGTTAAAGTCGTGACAGACTCTGAAGGGTTTGCTCTTTATTTTTCAAGATCAACTATTCCATATTTAAGGGATGTTTTTGACGGGAAATCAACGCTGGACAGTATGGATGCCATAGACTCATCAGGGATACAGTATTATAAACACATTGGAATTTATGGTTACAAAAAAGAAGTGCTTTTAAGGCTTTCGGAGCTGCCGGAGAGTGAGTTAGAAAAAGCCGAAAAACTTGAACAATTGCGGGCTCTGACAAATGGGTACGGAATAAAGGTTGGCGAAACCAGCTTTGATACCATAGCAGTGGATCGCCCGGAGGATATAGGAAAGGTGGAGAGATGGCTAAATACATATTCCTGACAGGCGGCGTGGTATCGTCCCTCGGAAAGGGGATAGCAGCATCTGCAATCGGAGCACTGCTTGAAGCCAGAGGGCTTAAGGTAACGCTTCAAAAACTTGATCCTTACATAAACCTCGACCCTGGCACACTAAGCCCTTTTCAACACGGCGAGGTCTATGTCACTGAGGATGGGACTGAAACAGACCTTGACTTAGGCCATTACGAACGATTCACGCACGTTCAGAGCTCTCAGAAAAACAACTACACCACAGGTAAAATCTATTTTAATGTCATTAAAAAGGAACGCCTCGGCCACTACCTCGGTCAAACCGTTCAAGTAGTGCCCCACATTACGGATGAAATCAAATCGGCTATTCGTTCTCTTGACTGTGATGGGGTGGATGTGGTGATAGTTGAGATTGGGGGCACAATTGGTGACATAGAAAGTCTGCCCTTTCTTGAGGCCATAAGACAGATTCCTTATGATGTAGGCAGAGAAAACACAATGTACTTTCATCTGACACTGGTTCCCTACATAGGTAGCGCCGGAGAGCTAAAGTCAAAACCAACTCAGCACAGTGTAAAAGAGCTGCGCGAGATAGGAATTCAACCGGATGCCCTACTTTGCCGCTCAGACAGGGAGATTCCGCAGGATATGAAAAGAAAAATCGCCCTTCACTGTAACATCGAGGAGGACTCCGTGATTGGTGCCATAGATGTGGAGACAATTTATGAGGTTCCTTTAGTGCTTCACAGAGAGGGACTTGATACTTTGATAGCTAAGAAATTTAAATTTGACACTAACCCTCCAAAACTTGATGTGTGGCACAATGTGGTAAAAACCATAAAGACCCCATCTAATGAGGTAACGATAGCGCTTGTAGGAAAGTACATCGGCCTTAGGGATGCCTATAAAAGTCTGATAGAGTCACTGATTCATGGCGGCATTGCAAACGATGCCCGTGTTAATTTCAAATGGCTGGATTCTGAGGAGTTAGAAAGGCACGAAATAGATAAATATATGTCTGATGTGGATGGAATACTGGTGCCTGGCGGGTTTGGAATTCGAGGGATAGAGGGTAAAATACGAGCTGTCCAATATGCACGGGAAAAGAAGATTCCGTACTTTGGCATCTGCCTTGGTATGCAGTGTGCTGTGATAGAGTTTGCAAGAAATGTGTGTGGAATAACTGGGGCAAACAGCGCCGAGTTTGACGTGAAGTGTGCTGAGCCTATAATTTATCTGATGGAACAGTGGTTTGATTTTAAAACAAACTCTGTGCAAAAACGAAGTATGGAAAGCGAAAAGGGCGGCACTATGCGTCTTGGCGGTTATCCTTGCCTGCTTGAGCACGGCAGTAATGCTCAAGAGGCCTACGAAAAAACCGAGATCACAGAGCGGCATCGCCACAGATATGAATTTAATAATGACTACAGGGAGATTTTACAATCCAAAGGGATGCGCTTTAGCGGACTTAGCCCTGACGGCAAGCTGGTTGAAATAGTGGAACTAAGCGGACATCCGTGGTTTCTTGGCTGTCAGTTTCATCCTGAGTTTAAATCAAGGCCGACCGAGCCTCATCCTCTTTTTAAGGCATTCATTTCCAGTGCAATACGAGAAAAACGTTCCCTGTTCCCAACTCACGGAATAACTGCAATGGAACAAAGGAGATAGATGATTTCTGAAAGTAAAATAATAGAAACAGCCCGCAATGTGCTGCAAGAAGAGGCACAAGCGATACTGGAACTAATTGAAAGGCTTGACAGCCGTTTTATTCACGCAGTGGATTTAATATTTGACAGCCACGGCAAGACAGTTCTTACGGGAATGGGGAAATCCGGGCTGATAGCAAAGAAAATATCAGCAACTCTGGCCTCAACCGGCACACCCTCTTTTTTTATGCACCCGGCAGAGGCAGGCCACGGCGACCTTGGCATGGTGACAAGCGATGATGTGGTTATAGCCATTTCTAACAGCGGCGAGACTGAAGAGATACTTCGCCTAATACCGTTTTTTAAGCGTTTTAATATTAACCTTATCAGTATGACCGGCAATATGAACTCAACCCTATCCAGAGAATCCGTGGTAAGCATTGATATAACTGTCAAAGAGGAGGCGTGTCCTATGGGAGTTGTGCCTACCTCATCAACAACGGCAACTCTTGCCATGGGGGATGCCCTTGCAGTGGTGCTGCTACTTAAACGTGGATTTAAAAAGGAGGATTTTGCTTTTTTCCATCCTAACGGAGCAATAGGCAAAAAACTCTTCATAAAAGTATCTGATCTGATGCACTCCGGAGACTCTCTCCCCTACGTAACACCACAGGCAAAGATGGCAGAGGCCGTGATGGAAATATCCTCAAAACGTCTCGGAGTAACCATAGTGGCCGACAGCAGCAGAAAAATCCTTGGAATAATAACAGATGGAGATTTAAGGCGCGGCATAGCTCAGTGGGGACGCAATGTGTTTGATATGGAGGCCTCTGAAGTAATGACTAAAAACCCTCGCTACATTGATGAAAACGAACTTGCCGCAAAGGCTCTGTCGGTTATGGAAACACACGCCATCACGTCTCTGATTGTGCCGGACACAGAAGGTTGTGCCATTGGCATAATACACCTGCACGATATCTTACGAAAAGGCATTGTCTAAGGCCAGTTAACTAAAAAAAACTAAATAACAACAAACCACAGATAAACACAGATTCAGATTACTTCATCTATCTGTGTCCATCTGTGGTTAAAAATCCTTTTCTATATAAGTAATTATAAGTCAGCGCTGCTAAAAACTATAAATAGCTTTTCAGCAGCCCTCATTATTTTAATAAGTGTACCCTGTTGCGTTGTCCGTATAAATAGGGTTGTTTTCAAGAGTATATTTGACCTCATTAGTCCAACCAAATGCCCATGGATCTATGTCATAGGGTCTCAGACCAGCTATATTATTGTAGCCCATAACGTACCCTGCCTCACAAGAGTACCCTGTGAGAACACGAGTTGGAGTTGACGTTCCCTGAAAACAGGACATGACGATATTTTTACAATTAAGGTGGCTGTTACGTACAGAGGCTTGCCTTTGGTTGCTGTAAAGGTCAGTATAAACAGAAGATCCATCACTTTGTTTTATGGAGGAGATGAATGTCAGTTTGGCCCCGTACCCTTCTGATGTACCTACGTAGTTGGATAAGGATGAGGCCAAATTGTCAGTACTTGTACCTATATATATACCCTGACCGTTAAAAGTTATCTGTGCTGATTTTTGAGATGCGGTGCCTGCATTAATAGCAGATGAAATACTTATAGGATTCCTGTCCGTATTGCCGAGAAAGTTAGACATAACAGTAAAAAGCACTTTTGTTACATTGTCAGAGGACGTACCAAAATTAGAAACAATGCAAGTTACAGTACCAGCCGGGTTTGTATGCAAATACGGCAGATTATATGTCACGTATGTCCCATTGTCAAAACATGTGAGATTATCCTCGACACTAAAACTATAATCTTCTCCGGCTGTATTATAACAACCAGTAGCACCGCCCGAAGCAGTCTTAACACCTAAATTTCCACCCCAGAAAAACAAGGCTGCCACCATTAACAGCCCAACAACAAACAACATAATATTTGCAGTATATTTATTCACAATAAACCTCCTTTGGGCACTAAATAAAAGGGTAAGCTCTTAAGCTTCCCCCTATGACGGCTATAAAACCATCTCCTTACATTTCACCTTGCATCATCCCTTATACGCATTTGAGCTCTCTGGCTTCACAGAATTAAAAAGAATACCCTGTTGCATTGTCAGCCGTAGTTTCACCGGAGAAATTATTCTGTCTTATATTATAGGGTTTGAAGGTTGTTACGTCATCAGCATTACTAGCATAGCCTGCCTCACAGGAATAACCAACAAGGTTTCGCTTAGGATTCGATGTACCCTGGAAACAAGACATTACAAGGTTTTTACAATTAAGGTGACTGTCACGCACCGCATTTGTCCCTGCCACAATGGTTGATACAAAAGACAACTTGGCTCCATACATCTCAGAAGTACCGAGAATTGATGACATATTAACATACTGGTTGTCGGTGGTTGTACCTACGTAAATACCCTGACCGCTAAAAGCCAACATGACCGTTTTTTTGGAGGTAAAATAGTTCAATACTGTCAACTGGGCAGTACTCCGGTCAACTGAGCCCCTTTCATTGCCCATGATGTTAAAATTAACATGTGTTATATTATCTGCTCCAATACCAAAGTTGGAGACAACACAATAAACAACACCAGCTGGATTTGTGTGTAAATATGGCAAATAGTACGTCACATAGGTTCCGTTTGTACCACCACAAACCTCAGACACACTGCCAATAAAAAACAAAGATACTAAAACTAATACCAAACACACGATATTCTTCATAAAACCCTCCTTAACAAAAATATTTAAGCTCTTCTATTCTAAGCAACAACTTAGCTGTAGTAACACATCCATAAACGTTGCACTATTACACTTCATTTGCCATCTATGATAAATATAATTCTGCTGCTTTGTCAACGCTCCCCCGATTCTAATTATTAAGCAAAATATCCGGTTCTTGCCAAATCAAGTATATAACATTTTATATTTTCCAGCAAACAGAGTCTTTCTGCATTTTTTCTATCTGCTCATTACGAGTTTGAAACCCGGGCTTACCCAGAGCACCGTATAAGTTATTTTTGCCCGTCTCCACCCACGGCTGATTGAAAGGATTAACGCCAAATAAAAAACCAAGAAAAGCGGTTGCTATCTCAAAAAACTGAAATAACTGGCCAACGTGATACGCATCCAGGATAGGTATGGCTATTGAAACGTTAGGTTTTGAAGCATCTGACAACGAATGCTCAGTGGATTGCAGTGCAGTGCTGATTAGCTCATTTAGAGAGCGTCCTGCCAGACAGTTAAAACCTTCTTTGTCGCTAAAAACCATTGGTATCATAATGTCTTTGCCATAATCTTTTATCTTTATAAATATGACGACCTTATCCTCCGGCCCCTCCATCCATAGTTGAAGCTGTGAGTGTTGGTCTGTGGTTCCTACAGATGGGTATGGAGTGATGCCAAAGCCAAGCTTTCCAAGACTTTCTGCCCACAACTGGCAAAACCAGTCTGAAAATGCCTTTAAACCATCGGCATAAGGCATTATTACATTAATGTTCCTTCCCTCCTCAGTGCTCATTAGGTACAACAGCGACGAAAATATATAGGCAGGGTTTTCCCACAGCTCACCTGACTTACATTTTTCGGTGATCTCATGTGCCCCCCTTAGCAGCTCATCGGAGCTTATTCCTGCTACCTCGGCAAGAAGCAGCCCCGTGGTTAAGACCGAATACCTGCCGACTATTGTTGTAGGGATTTCAAGGCTTTTTATATTATACTCATTAATCAGACTGCGGATTATGCCTTTCTCAGGATTTGTTGTCAATATAAATCTGTTGACAACTTCGCTGCCTACCGCTTTTTCTATTTTATCCCATAGAAGCATAAAAGTGGCAATAGTTTCAGCTGTGTTGCCGGACTTTGTTACAACATTAACGGTAGTCTTAGCTGGGTCTATTATCTCAAGCATTGTTGCTATGGTTCTTGGGTCAATGTTGTCAAAAATGTGGATTTTTGGTTTTCCCCGGTAGTTATGGAGGGGGCTGAGCGACTCCAGTATCGCTCTGGGGCCTATGGCTGAACCCCCTATGCCAAGTATCACAAAGTGCTCGGATGTCTCCCTGACATGTCGTGCAATTTTCTTTATTTCTGTTGTGGTTTGACCTCCAAGGTCTAAAAAGGAAAGCTCCTTCCACTTTCTTTCCTCTATTTGTTTATGTGCACTTAGTACCTTCTCCCTTATCCCCTCAATTTGGTTGAGAGAAAGTCCCTTTTCCCCAATTACCTCCTCCAGCATGTTACCAAAGTAAACTTCTAACATTAAGCCTCTCCTGTGCTCTTTTATTTAGCAAGCCCGGGTGTTCTGCTTCTGAGTATCTATACAGTAGTTTATAAATTTACATCAAAAATGGCAATACCATAATATATTTAATTTTTCTTTCCTTGAAAAAAACACTTGACTTATTTCTTTCCTTTTTATATACTTGCTTCGAGGTGGTTTATAGCCTACATTATAGCGTGGGGAGGTTTTATGAAAATTCTCGGAATAGTTATTTTGGTTTTGATGTCAATGGTTTCTGTGTTAAGTGCTGATACTGTCTCTTATCATTTACCCTACTTACACACAAATACAAGCGCTGTGACTTATTGTGTTGCTAACAATTCATCTTCTAACACTTTGACTGTGTCTTTTACAGCAACAGCAACAGCTAATGGAGCGAGCACTAATGGAGCTACAAACTCGTATGGATATGTGATATCCGGACATACCACAAGAATGTTTACATTCTCAGGACAGGTCGTATACCAAAATGGTCCGACAGACGAAAGAGTGGACTTAGTCGTTGATACAGACCCTTCAGCAAGTTACGGCGGTGTTTTATCGTTCTCTTCAACAGGTACCTCAGGCACTCTTAACTGTAAAAATGTGATGATGTCTTGTTTTCAGGGTACAACAAATCCCAAAAGAAACCTTGTAGGAATTATATGTGATGATAACACTACTGCGGTATATGGGTTTTAGGCGGGTGTTTCTTTAATTTAAAGGGCGCTAAATCTGTTGGTTGTTATCTGCATTTTACTGTGTTGCTGATATAAGGAGTGATTTGATGAAAAAAACTAAAGTTTTGTTAACTAAATATCTATGTCTGGTATTAACCATTTCCCTTCTATTGCTGCCTGTGCTGGCATATGCGGGCGTTAATGGTTCATGGTGGTGGAGAACACTGCGAACCATCACGACGAGTTCGACAACAGAAACTCCGGTTTTTACTGGTGTTGCATCTAATACCAACGGCTCTGTATTGGTTGCTGTTTCAAGTGCCAACGGCGGCGGTTCTGGCAGCACCGTTCATTACTCCACTGATGGCGGGTTGAATTGGTCAGCAGCAGCTGGTGGCGGTGCTCCTGGTACCTGTACTGCAAGTACTCCCGGTGGTTGTACTACAATTACTGCTGCGTTAGTTGCTGTAATATGGGATCCTAATCTCAATACAGGTTATGATACATTCTTAGCGATAACATCTGACGGCATTACTTATTCAAGTACTGATGGCACACATTGGAATGATTTCAATGGTAATGGCAACGCATTTAATCAGGTTGGTTCTTCTGGTCCATTCAGTGGCGGCACAGAAACTCCTGCGATTACAGGTTTATTGTCTAACGGAAAAACTACACCTACACTGGTAGCTGTTTCTAATATGAGCAGTAACACTACCACCATTTATTATTCAGTTAAAGGTGATGGTGATGGTGTTTATTGGAATCCAGCAAATCCATCAGGATCGCCAATTACAGGTGCAATCCAGAGAGTTATGTATGCTTCCAGCTATAATGGTGGCACGTTTTATGCGCTTACGTCTGATGGTGCAACAATGTATAAAAGCACAGATGGTCAAACCTGGACGAGCAGTTCACCAAGTTGGTCAACACCTCCTGTTATTACAGGTATAGCAACAAACCCTGCCGGCACTATTATGGTAGCTGTTGCAACTGATATTGGAAACCCCAGCACTATATATGTCTCAACTGATCATGGTGTTAACTGGGCAGATGCCACTAACGGCGGCGGGACAAAAATTACAGATGATTTCGTTAGTATCATATTTGCTCCTGGTGTGAACATGTTTTTTGCCGGTACTTCAGTGGGAAATATATATAACAGTACTGATGGTGATTATTGGGTGACTGTATCCATGGGCACAGGTGCTTCAGATGACAATTTCGCTGCTATGGCATCCAATTCAACAGGCAGAGTAATCGTTGCTGTTGATAATCAGAATAAAACGGTGCATACCATAGATCAGTACTATTCGGCGACTGGTTCAGAAAGTCCCGGTGCTAGTGGTGGTAATGATGGTCCAAAGTTTGTCAAATATAACAGCACTGGAACTCTGAATTTCACAACCAACGCCAACTACCATATTGTTTCGTCCGATGGCGGATGTGGTGGTACAGTGTTAACAACGGGCACCAATGCCGGCGGCGCTGCTTATACTACCGGAGCTATAACTGCCGATTGTACTGAAACTGCCACTTTCCTTAATACGTGGAATGTAACCAGAGTGAAAGCTGCGGGGAGTGGAACTTTTGCAGCCGGCGCTGTAGCAGTTGCTGTTGCTACATCTTCAGGTACACAATACACGGCGACGCCGACCAGTGGCTATTATATAGTTTCAATAACCGGTACTGCCGGTTGTGCCGGTACTAATGTGGGGCAGAAAGCACTTAACACAGCAGCAGCCTACACGCTTGGCACTTTAACAGCAGACTGTACATTAACGGCTACATTTGCCAGTACCACTTCAACGACAACCTCAACAACAACTACCACAGCTTCAACAACGACGACAACAGCTTCAACTACTACTACAGAAGATACAACAACCTCAACAACGGCTTCAACAACGACTACCACGGCAGCTACTACTACAACCACAGCTCCTACAACGACCACCACCACAGCTACAACTACTACAACCACTGTGATGCCGACAACAACGACGACAACCAAAGATATTCCTGTAACAACGACCACTGTGATGCCGACTACGACTACTACTACCAAAGATATTCCACCGGCAACAACTACAACTGCAATGCCGACGACTACTACAACAGCCAGAGAAGCGGAGACGGAAACAACAACTACCACCACTAAAATGCCGAGTACTACTACAACAGCCAGAGCTGTTATGAGACCGGCTACTACTACAACTAAAATGCCGTCAACAACCACGACTGCCAGATGTGGTAGTGGTGGTTGTTAAGAAGTGGATGTTCAGACAATGCTGCCTGCAGCACTTTTTCGCTGTAGGCAGCTTTATAGGCAGGTGTGGGCATTTGAATAGAAACCTGTGGGTTTGAAATTCAGTCCACGTTTAGCCTTGATGTATTTATAATACCACGGTGCACTAAGTTATAATAATAACGATGAGATTACCCTCCCCTAAAAAGGGGATTTCACTGGTCGCTAACGCTCCCCGTAATGACGGATAAAGGAACGTAATGACGGATAAGGGCGCCTACGCACAGCCCCCCGCCGTCATTGCGAACCCCCGCAGGGGGTCAGGGGAATCCCTTTGAGGGGAGGGCAATCTCGGAATGATGTTTTTGAAGTCGTTTTAGGCGCTAACAAGATAGGCATTTTATTTAAAATTTTCCCTTGATTTTTCTTAATTTTTTCTTTATCATATGGGTATGTTTCCGGTAACGAGACCACGCAGAGTCAGGAAAAGTAAAGGGATAAGGAATATGGTCAGGGAGGTCTCTGTCTCTGTCAGTGATTTCATATATCCGGTGTTTGCTGTTGAGGGCAAAGACATAAACACGCCGATTGGCTCAATGCCCGGATGTTTTCAGAAATCTCGGGATGAGCTGGTAAAGACTGCCCGTGAGGTTTACTCTCTGGGAATACCTGCTATAATCATTTTTGGAATACCTGAGCATAAGGATGAACTTGGCTCGCATGCCTATATAGATGACGGAGTTGTACAGGAGGCTGTTAAGGCGGTAAAGGACGCAGTCCCTGAGCTTGTTTTAATAACTGATGTCTGCCTCTGTGAGTACACAAGCCATGGCCACTGCGGAGTGGTAAAAAACGGAGAGATTGTTAATGACGCAACATTAGAGCTGTTGGCTTTGGAGGCACTTTCCCATGCTAAGGCCGGAGCAGATATGGTAGCCCCCTCAGATATGATGGACGGACGGGTGGCAGCAATCAGAAACTCTCTGGATAAAAACGGTTTTTCAGAAATTCCGATAATGAGTTATGCCGCAAAATATGGTTCGGCTTTTTACGGACCTTTTAGAGAGGCAGCAGAGTCAACGCCCGCTTTTGGCGACAGAAAGACGCATCAGATGGACCCGGCAAACAGACGGGAGGCCCTCAGAGAGGTGATGCTTGACATCGAGGAAGGAGCAGATATAATTATGGTAAAACCTGCCCTTTCGTATTTGGATATTATCTCTGACGTTAAGAAAAACACCTTGGTACCGGTTGCAGCCTATAACGTCTCAGGTGAATATTCTATGGTACATGCCGCTGCCGAACGGGGCTGGATTGATTATGAAGGAGTAATGATGGAAATTCTTGTTTCCATAAAACGAGCAGGCGCCGATTTGATTCTTACTTATTTCGCTATTGATGCAGCAAAGGTTCTTTCATGACAGTTGCCGTTTGGGAAGGAAATTAAAAATTGTCAATTGGGATGCAACCTTAAGATTAAGCCTGTTATGAAGCAATTTGATAAATTCACTGCAAGGGCGCTTTACTGCAACCTGTGTAAGAAGGCAGTAGCCGTTACTGAAAAAATGATTTCAGCTCAGCCTGAGTGTACAGTCTATGATTATCAGTGTAACATCTGCGGCAGCTCACTGGGTTCAAAAACGGAAAAATCGCTTGATTCAGGAAAATAAGATACATCAAAGACAGGTTTTACATTACCTTTTTAATTTATACTTGCATAAATTGCCATAAAAACTGATAATATCTTCTCATACATATTATTATGAGAGATAAACAGGGAGAGAGATAGCATGGAAAGTAAAAACATACTTGTAATTGATGACGATAAAACCAATGTGCAGCAAATCAGCGAGATGCTCAGAATGGAGGGGTTCACAGTTTATACGGCATCGAGCAAGACAGAGGCTGTTGAGTTAGCGCTTAAGACGTTACCTGCACTTGTGTTTGTCAAGTCTATGCTTATGGACGCAAGCGGATATGAAATCATAAGGGACATAAGAAGCGAGGAGCCGGTTAAAGATACTCGGTTTATAGTGCTGACTGAAATTGATAAAACATATGATGACAGATACCGCTCCATTTATAAAATAGTGGATTCGGTAAAACTCCCTGTGGACAGGCACGAGTTGATTGCTAAGGCTTCAAAGTATGTGGATATTGACTCAGTCAGCGAGGACACAGGACGTGGTCCTGGATCTTATCAGTATGAGGATAAGACAAATGAAGGAATACAGTTAAATGAACCTGTCGGTTTTAAAGATGCTGACAGCGTTAAATATACCAAAGACGGCTATGAGTTAAAAACCAACATGGAAACTTTCCCAGAGGATAGTTTTTTAAAAGTGAAAGATGATTTTGAAAAGAATCTCATACAGGGCAAACAAATTAAAGATGAAGCAGAGTTTGAAGAAAATCGCCAGGAAAAGGTTAAGACAAAGGAGTATGAAGATACCATGTATATACACGATATGGAACCGGATGATGAGTCCGTGGATAAAGATGAAACCCATGAAGGGCCAGATATAACAGCCATAGATGCTGATGATGCCGAGGAGTATTTACAAAAACTAAACGAGGAGCGTGCAAAGAAAAAAAAGCTGCTAATCATTGGGGTATCGGCAGTATTTGTACTGATTTTGGTTTCAGTGTATTTGTTTTCCAGGGGGGGCAGGGTTTCGCAGAAAAAACAGGAGGCTGTAAGTGTGGTTGAACCAAAGGCGTTGGATAAAGCTCTGGAGGAGCCACAGCAAACTCCTTTGCAAGAACCAGTTACTCGCCCTGAGACATCCAAACCAACACCTGCCGTAGAGCAGAAACCAACGCCAGAACCTGCACCAGTCATAGAGGATGCTGCCACTGAAAAACCACCTATAAAACCCGTTGTAAAACCAACTCCGGCACCCGTACGCCATAAACCCTCAACAGGCAAAGAAAAATCTTCTGAAGCATCAGCTTCTAAAACAGGGGCAACATCTGGAGCAAAACACCAAAACATTACTCCGGAGATAAAAAAAGCAAAAGCCACGACAGAACAGGCAAAGGCCGAAAAACCAGTTAAACATGAAAATACTGAGGGTATTTATTCTATACAATTAGGATCTTTTAAGGATCCAAACAATGCTAAAAAGTTTGTTGAAAACCTGAAAAAGGAAGGATATTCAGCATTTGTAAAAGACGGTATGAGCAAAGATGTTCTTTGGCATAAGGTATATGTTGGGAAATATAAGAAAAAAGAAGATGCAACAGCAGTGATAAATAAGCTTAAAGCCGGAGGGAAGCTGGAGGTCATTTTAAAGAAAATATAAACTGGCACAGACATAACTTCAGCAAATGGCAAACGCCAAAAGCGAAAGTGGCGGAACTGGCAGACGCGCTGGACTTAGGATCCAGTGGGTAACACCGTAGGGGTTCAACTCCCCTCTTTCGCATTCCTTTAAAATCAATAGGTTACAGGCATTCTATTACTCCCAAAAACACTCCAAATTACCCCCAAAAACACACATTGTGCATAAAATTGTGCATGTCACAATCAAACTCTATCTAACGCAAACCAATTCCAGCCAATAATGAGGTATTTTCATGTCAGGTTGGGATACGTAACAAATCGTGTAATTGCAGTGCTTTTTCTAAAAAACTTGTAGATAACCGCACTGGATTTCGGGTTCATGGATTTACTCTATGGTTGATCATAATACAATGTTAAAAATTCCTTACTGAACTACAATTAATCGTGCAGTGGCTAATATACTTCCTCGTGAGAACCTATCTCTATTAACAAGATATCTTTTTCATTCTTGTCACTTTATACAAAATCGAATATTATACGTAAGTCGTAACCGACACAACATGCCCATGAACCTGTTAACTTCACTTTGAGTTTATGAGTTGACAACCTCGTATTGAATGGATCTTCCGCTAATAAGCCTAAAATTATTTCGATATCTTTGATTGAATAAGGATTTCTCTTCATATGACGTCTAAGTGCCTTTATAAATGTTTTACCCCAAATAAACTGCCTCATTTATAAATATCTTTCATTAAATCATCAACAGAACCCTTTTTCACTTTTCCATTTAAGTAATCACTTTTTGCTTCAGTGATACTCTCTGCTAATAATTCCCGCCTGTGCTCTAACAACCTGTTACGAACAATACCAATAAGATCCTCTTGTTGAGATTCAGGTAACGATTCAACGATTTCTAAAGCGTCCTGAAATGCTAAATTATGTTGTTTTTGCAAATAAAACTCCTTACTGTATTTTGATTATTATACCACAAGTTAATGTCGTAATATTACGATAAATCCATGGCGTTGATAAAACAATCCAAAATTGGGATGTTTTTGTATCAGATGGAAGTAATTCATAAATCGTGTAATTGCATTTTTTAGAAAAAACTGTTGATAAATGCATTGGATTTTTAGGTTCTTTGATTTATACCTATTCGAGACCGTTGCAAAAATAGGAGAGAGTTACACAAAAAGATATATACTATAAGTTATAATATAGAGAAATAAATAAAGGAGGTATTGAAATAGATGTCACATAAAGCATTGAATCAACTGAGTTTTGCAGGAGCGTTAATAAAGACAAAGGCGGGGTTGAATCAGACATTAGATGAAATAGATAAGAAAATAGATTGGAAGGGATTTGAGAAGATATTAAAGAAGTTGCATAGCAGTAATAGAGGTCGCCCGAGTTATCCACCGCTAATGATGTTGAAGTGCATGTTGTTACAGAATTGGTATAACCTATCGGACTATGGTTTGGAAGAGTCGTTGTATGACAGGCTGAGTTTCAGGAGGTTTCTGGGCTTAGAGCTGGATGAATACGCTCCGGATCACTCAACAATAAGTCGTTTTCGTGACGAGCTGGTAAAGGATAATTTAAAGGAAGCGATGTTTTTGGAGTTAGAGCGGCAGTTGGAGAGTTTAGGTCTGTTGTTAAAAAAAGGGACATTGATAGATGCCAGTATAATATCGGCAAGTGTATCGAAACCGAGAAAAAATGTGGATGGAACAGCGGCGGAGTCACCAGTGGATCCTGATGCACAATGGACGTGTAAAGGTAAAAGACGAGACTATTATGGCTATAAGGCACATGTAAGCGTAGATCAAGACAGCGGCCTGATAAGAAAAGGGATATTGACAAAAGCTAAGGTAGATGATGGTCATATGTTGAAGGATATGGTGATGGGTGATGAGAAACGAGTATTTGGTGATAAGGCGTATGGTAGTAAGAGCAACAAGGAGTTTTTGAGCGAGCAAGGGATAAAAGACGGCTTAATGACAAAAGGGTGCTATAGGCGCAAATTAACAGAGCGAGAGAAATCAAGGAATAAACATCTTTCAAGGTATAGGTCGGCAGTAGAGCGAGTGTTTGGGACGTTGAAACGCAGCTATGGATATACCAGAGTACGGTACATAGGATTACTGAAAAATGCTTTACATTTTAGTTTATTATGTCTTGCCTTTAACCTAAAAAAGATGAATCAACTCACCATGGCAGAAGTATAAATGAGACAGATGCGCCCAAAACCTAAAAATACCCAATATAGACCAGATTTAAGCCTGATATGAAAATTAAATATGAAGAAATAATAAAAAATAGAGTACGGTAAAGAGACTAAAGATTGGTAAATCAAAAAATTCCCTTAATTGGAAAATACTCCTTCGAGAGTGTTCAAAAAACTGTGTCATGAACTCTAAGTAGAGAGCATATTTTGAAAATTGTATTTTCAGAAACTGCATAACAGAAATATAATATCAGTTATGAAAAAAGAAAGGAGGGATGACACGATG
>JADFXG010000024.1 GCA_015233895.1 Nitrospirota bacterium
ACTACCGTTACCGCTAATGCCAAAATAATTGTTAACAATATCGCTGTAAGTTTTTTCATTTTATTTTCCTCCATTTTTATATTTATATTTTAATTATATATACCGGGTTGCATTCAGAAGCATAACGAGGCGGCGAGGAGCAAGCGACGTAGGCGTACTTTTAGTACGTTGAGGAGCTTGCGACAATGCCAACAAAGTTAGGCGATTGAAGGCTACCTGGTATTAATAACCGACTACAATACTCTTTCCGCCGGAGCCCGCCGTACTGTTATCCTGACAAACATAACCGGCTAAGTTCCTTTTTGGGTTAGTAGTTCCCTGAAAGCAGCTTAACGTTACATTAGTACAGTTTAGTGCAGTTCCGGTTGAATAAATTGACAACACGCCGCCATAAGAATAAGCGCTACTGCTCAGTTCCGATGTTAAATCAAGCGTACTGTTTCCAAACATCACCGAATAATCGCTAAACGTAATCATTTTTGTCATTTTTGAGTAAAGCGGTGTTGACGGAAAAGTATTTACCGTACCCGCAGGGGTACCGGAGGAATTGGCTTTCACAGCAAAAGTCACCGCACTTGTGTTATCCGATGACTCATTAGATAACATGCAATAAGTGACGGCGCTTGAATCGGTATGGAAATATGGTAACGAGTAAATGACTCTTGAATGAGCAGATGACGTTATGTTGTCAACATTTACCGTTGTTGTCGTTGTTGAGACTCTTGATGTAGTGGTCGTAGTTGCTGTTGAGTTATCGGACGTATCCCATGAATCTGTGTCCCACACTAAGCTGTCCCATAAACTACTGGCTGCAACTACAATTGAGGGCAGTAAAATCAAAAACAACAACTGTAGTATTATATTTTTTTTCATAAGATTTCTCCTGATTTATGGTTAACAGCTATTGTTCAGCTTCTACTTTATCTTTCAGCTCTTTGACCTCTTTTGATAATGACGCTATTGTCTTTTGCTGTTCCTGTACAACCTTTGTAAGCAGAGCAACGACATCCATTGAGCTTAAGCCCTTTCTGTCCTTGGTTGCAACAATCTCAGGTACATCTTCCGCTATAAAACCAATATGTTTATCAGACTTATCGGTTTTATAATTAAATGTAACCGGTTTAAGCTGCTCAAACGCCTCAAGTGCTTTTTCAGAAGATAACTCTTTAATGTGCTCCTTATATGCTCTGCTTGAGGCATTTGTCCAAACACCACCGGTTGTTACGTAGGCGCCTGAGCCCATGTGAAGTGGGTAGGTTGGGGATGTTGTGCCTATGCCAACATGTAGATCTTTATTAATAATCATTGCATTGCACCAATCACTAGTACAACCTAATCCACTTCTTGCTATATCAAAACGTATCCCCATCTTATTGTTATCAATATTTCTTCCATCAGAATAGAGAACCATCATACCGGCTGCATCACTCATACCAGTATTCTCTCTTGTAAGACCGCCACCATCAACACCATTTTCTGCAAAAAGGATTATACCGTAATTACTTGTGTCTGTACTGTTTAAGGCAATTTTAGGATGTGCTTTTTTTATCTCCAAATGAGCACTGCCATCGAAACCAGCACTACCTGAAGTTCCAATCCCAACATTACCATTGTCATAATACAAATTGCTACTACTCAGTTCCCAACTTCTGTTAGCAAGGTAAGTAAAATTGCTGTTTACCTCACTGGATTTAGCCGTTGTCCCTGAGGTAAAGGTGTAAGGAACCGTAGCAGCGTATGCAACTACCGCCAGAACTAAAACCAATAAAACCACTAATGCACCATACTTAAACGACTTTTTCCCAATAAAACTTTTCATGACATGCCTCCCTTATTTTGTTTTTGTATTTGAATTAATGAAAATGCCTTTGTGGATAATATGCCAATACGAAAATTGTCATAGTAGGGGCAGCCCCCCGTGGCTGCCCTGATGGCTGTTATAATAATTGGGCAGGCACAGGGGCCTGCCCCTACAACAAACATGACTGGATTCACGCTCTGTATGAGGTTGCAGGGAGCCAAAAATAGCAGGGCTTTGTGCGGAACTGGTTTTTCTTTTTTTACAGTGTGGTTTTTTACAGAATGGTTGTTACGGAGTGTTTTACTTAGACAGATTTTCGCAGCCGATAGATAGATAGATAGATAGATAGATAGATAGATAGATAGATAGATGTACTGCTTAATTGATTCTTTTTCAGAGAACTATAAAACATAAACGCTTACTGCCCCCTCTCCCTGCCCGTGATGGAAATGACTTTAGCATATGTAAAAAAATAAGTCAAGAAAAAAATTATTTTGGTATAATAAATTTTCTGTTTTATTTATCAAATCGAGCAAGTAAACTCAATAAATCCAGCTCTTTTAAAATCTTCATCAAAAGAAAAATAATACTGCAATTCTCTGGCTTCCATCAGTACAAAACTCGTACAATCTGTAAAAGAATAAATCTTATCTGTATATTTTTTGAAGTACTCCCACGATCTTTTTTTGAGCGCTTCTGTAAGCCAGACAAACTCTACGATATTACTGCTTAAAAGAAACTCTCCCATTCTAACGGCTGTTTTGTGATTAGTTTTATTGGCAATAGCAGTAATCGTCTCGTCAAAGACAAAATCAGTCAGCAGAAGCGTTAATTGCGTTCTCTTAATAATTTCCATTTTCTCTAAGGCTGCTGCATGATACTGGTCAGCCTTATCAAAAAATGCCACTAACGCACTAGTATCAACAAAAACGATACGCATATCCCGTTACTTATCTTTTTGACAGTAGAGATACTTATCATGTTCTTCTGCCAGATCTCCTAATCCACTATTGATTATTCCACCCAGTGTGAATAAAGGGTCATTTTCCCAAATGTCAGCTTTGTTTAAATCAACAACTTCATTACTGGCGGGAATTTCAGTAATGGTAATAAACACTTCTTTCCCTTCCGGAAAATCTATTTCCTCCAGAGGCTCTATTACTCCGTGTGATATGCGGGCTTTAATTGTTGTGGTCATATCGATAACCTCCCTTTCATGCTTGATTGTTTATAATACCACACCTTTTCAGTGAAATAATTTTCGCATGCGCACGCTTTCCAGAAGGTAAAATGTATCAAGAACTATCCTCTTCAGTAAATACCTCTTGACTCATGTATTATATTTTCAATATCGGATTCGGTTAGGCTGTTAAAACCCTTCTCTTGAGTAAGCCCTTCTGCATAAGCATATATTTCTTTTTCCTCAACTGGAATCAGTATTACCTCAAAAACATTGCCCACCTCCCATGCAGTATCAGCAGGAGGTGACAGATGCCCATCAGGTAAAACCTTACTGATAAATCTCTTTATAGTTACAGCCATAGCTTAAACTCCTTTCTAACGTATTTTACTTGCTGGTAACAGCCATACAAACATTTTTACGGTTGGAATCTGTTACCCATTTAATTATATCAAAATTAGCCATTTTCGACACTACTCATAATTCAAATCTGCGGGTTCGCGGCATTTTCCCCTGGAGCTAACTGAAGGTTACTCACTCTAAAAACCAAGCATAATTCTATTGCTGCCAGGGCCTGCTGTGCTGTCATCTTCACAGACATATCCTAAGCAGATTCCGTTTTGGACTGGTGGTTTCCTGATCTGCTGTTAAAATTACTTTACCGTATTATACAAAACTTTTCCTTGACATTCATACAAAAGTTGTCATAGAATTTTGCATAGTTGTTTTATAAGTTGTCAGGTATTTTAATGACAGGAGGACATATGGCGGCAAAACCAAAGTTGAGTATGTACTGGGCTTCCTCATGTGGAGGATGTGAAGTTTCTTTAGTAAATATTAACGAAAAAATCCTTGATGTGGCTGCAAATTTCGATTTTTATTTCTGCCCATGTCTTCTCGATACTAAAAAGAAAGATATTGAAGCACTTAAAGACGGTGAAATTGCTATAACTTTTTTTAACGGAGCCATCCGCACCGAAGAGAACGAGGAAATGGCACACCTTATGAGGAAAAAATCCGCTGTGCTCATAGCCTTTGGCTCATGCTCTTACGAGGGCTGTATTCCAGGCCTGAGCAACTTGCACACAAAGGCCGCTCATTTTGATTCCATATATCTGAACAATCCAACTGTAGATAATCCGCTTGGTATTGTCCCTAAGCCTGAGACCACAGTGCCTGAAGGTAAACTGACAATCCCTGCGTTTTACGAAAAGGTGAAAACTCTTTCGCAGGTAGTAGATGTTGACTATTCAATTCCTGGCTGCCCGCCAGAGCCAAAACAGGTTTGGAATGTTATTGAGGCTGTGATTCAGGGTAAGACGCTGCCGCCTAAGGGAAGCCTTCTGGGCGCCGGTAACTCCACGGTGTGTCAGGAGTGTGAGAGAAAGAAAGAAGACAAGAAGATAACGAGAATTTACCGCACTTACGAGATAATCCCGGATGTGGAGACGTGTTTGCTTGAGCAGGGGCTCCTGTGTATGGGAATAGCGACAAGTGACGGCTGTGGCGCACTGTGCCCAAAGGTTAATATGCCCTGCACGGGCTGCTATGGGCCCCCAGTGGGAACGCTTGATCAGGGAGCAAAGATGGTCGCAGCTTTGGGTTCCATCATAGACATTGGAGAAAAGAAGGGACTCAGTGAGGATGAGCTGGCAAGGCGTGCCGACCTTATTATAGATTCAATGCCGGATTACTCAGGCACCTTTTATAAATACAGCCTGGCAGGCTCCATTTTGGGAGGTAGAAAGGCATGAAGCGGATTTCAATAGACCCTATAACCAGGCTTGAAGGGCACGGAAAAATTGAGATATTTCTTAACGACGACGGAGATGTCGTAAATACATACTTTCAGGTGCCGGAGCTAAGAGGATTTGAGCAGTTTTGTGTAGGGAGGCTTGCTGAGGAGATGCCTGTCATAACAAACCGTATATGCGGTGTGTGTCCGGAGGCACATCATCTGGCCTCGGTTAAGGCGCTTGATGAACTGTTTGGCGTAACTCCTCCCGATGCTGCTAAAAAAATCAGAGAGCTGCTTTATATGGCATTTTATGTTACCGACCATACTACTCACTTTTACGCTCTCGGAGGCCCGGACTTTATCGTTGGCCCGGATGCCCCCCCTGCTGAAAGAAATATCCTTGGCGTAGTCAATAAGGTTGGCCTTGATATAGCCAAACAGGTAATCGGTTGCCGGGCACGGAACCATCATGTGCTTGAGATGATTGGAGGGCGGGGGATACATCTGCCTGCCGGAGTCCCTGGTGGTTGGAGCAAATCCATAAGTGAACAGGAGAGAGCGGAGATAGAGGGGATAGCAAAGGAAAACATTGACTTTGCACTCTTTAGCCTTAAAGCCTTTGACGATATAGTGCTTAAAAACTCAGCATACCTTGACCTTATTACATCGGATATCTACGTGCATAACACATATTATATGGGATTGGTGGACAGCCAAAACAGGGTAAACTTTTATGACGGAATGGTAAGAATTGTTGACCCTGAAGGGAAAGAGCTTATAAAGTATCACCCGCGTGACTATACAAGCGTGATAGCGGAGCATGTCGAGGAGTGGTCATACTTAAAATACCCATACATTAAGAGTGTCGGCTGGAAAGGTTTTGTTGATGGGATGGACAGCGGCATATATGCTGCCTCTCCGCTATCCAGACTAAATGTGTCAGACTCCATGCCTACTCCAAAAGCCCAGGAGCACTACGAAAGAATGTATGAAACTCTGGGTTCTAAAAAGATAAACGGCAGGTATCAGCCGATTCATCACAGGCTTGTCACGCACTGGGCAAGGCTCATAGAGCTTCTCTACGCCGCCGAGCATATGCTTGAGCTTGCAACTGACCCTGAAATTACATCCCCCAAAGTACGAGTGATTCCTGAGCGGATTGTTGGCAAGGGCGTTGGTTGTGTTGAGGCCCCCAGAGGCACACTAACCCACCACTACGAAAGTGACGATAAAGGGGTACTTACTATGGTCAACATGATTGTGGGTACAACCAATAACTATGCCCCGATGACATTGTCCATAAAACGAGCGGCAGAGAAACTGATAACTAAAGGAAAAATCGTAGAACAGGGACTTTTAAATAAAATAGAGATGGCCTTCAGGCTATATGATCCGTGTCTTTCCTGTGCCACTCACTCACTGCCCGGGCAGATGCCTCTCATTGTCAACATAAGAAACAATGACGGTGAAGTAGTCCGTAGTTTTACACGATAAAAAAAATGGCGGAGAACTTAAAAACCATAATAATAGGGCTTGGAAATCCCATTTTGTGTGACGACAGTGTGGGCCCAAAAGCGGCAAGGTTAATCAGGGAGCGGCTTAATAACGATGTCTCACCTGAGCGAGGTTGTGTTTCAGTGTCTGAGGTCTATGCCGGAGGTATTCGCCTGCTGGATAAAATAAGCGGTTATGACAGGGCTATTATCATAGATTCCATTGTAACCGGAGAGGCTCCGGGTACTGTTTACAGATTAACGCCGGAGAGTTTGCCTCAGACCAGAAATTGCGGCTCAAGCCACGATATGACATTTCCCATGGCACTTAGTATGGGAAAAATGCTTGGCATGTCTCTGCCCTCAGACATACAGATATGGGCAATTGAGGCAAAAGATGTCAACTCCTTTGGTGAGGAGCTATCCGGTGAAGTGGAAGGGGCTCTGCCCAATGTTATTAATGATGTTTTGACTACAATTAAGAGGCTAAGCGTATGAAAATAGGAGTTTATTTCTGTAACTGCGGCTCAAACATATCCGACAAAGTGGACTCTCAGCAGGTACGGCAGGTAATCGAGGGACATGGCGATGTGGCTTACTTTAAGACTAATGATCTCATGTGCTCAGATGACGGGAAACAGTTTCTAAGCGATGATTTGGCTGTAGAGAAACCGGACAGGATTGTCATTGCAGCGTGCTCACCGCGTGAACATGAAAACACGTTTATGCGGGTGCTTACTGGCGCCGGAATGAACCCTTACCTAATGCAGATGGTCAACATAAGGGAACAGGTGGCATGGGTAACGGACGACGTAGATAAAGCTTCTGCAAAGGCCGCGCACTTTATAAAGGGGGCGGTAAAGAGGGTAGGGTTTCATAAACCGCTTGAGAAAAAATCCATAGATATGTCTCCGGATGTTTTAATAATAGGGGCCGGGCCGGCTGGCTTAAAGGCGGCTCTCACCATAGCTGAAACCGGCAGAAAGGTGACACTCGTTGAAAAAAGCCCGGCAGTAGGCGGACAGCCAGTTCTCTACGAGGAGGTATTCCCTAACCTTGAGTGCGCTCCGTGTATGCTTGAACCTATTCTTAATGAAATCTTGCACGGCGAACACGCTGAAAATATAGAAATCCTTACGATGTCAGAGGTTGTGGAATTAACCGGTTTTTACGGTAATTTCATTGCTCAGATAAAAAAGACTCCGCGTTATGCCGACCTGCACCAGTGTATCGGGTGTGGCGAGTGCGTCAGTGTGTGTCCGGTTGATGTTAAAAACGAATTCAATAACGGACTTGACGACAGAAAGGCGATATCATTGTCTTTTGCAGGAGCGCTCCCCAATGTCCCCTTCATAGACATGACGGCGTGTTTGAGGGCAAAGGGTGAGGACTGCAGGCTTTGTGAGCAGTCATGCCCTCTGGGTGAGGGGATAATACTGTATGACGATGCGGAGGAAATTGTAGAAAGACGTATGGGAGCGGTTATAGTGGCAGTTGGGGCATCGCTTTATGATGCCGGATTAATCCCTAAACTTGGGATTGGCACGGTGCCGGATGTTTACACATCCTTTGAATTTGAACGCCTGCTGTCCTCAACCGGCCCCACAGGCGGACAGCTTGTAACTAGCTCTGGTAAGGTACCAGAGTCCATAGCGTTGATACACTGTGTTGGCAGCCTTGACAGTAATCACAAAGAGTACTGCTCAGGTGTGTGCTGCCAAAGCGCATTTAAGTTTAATCTTATGGTAGAGCACAAGCTGCATGATACGCACATCCACCACCTTTACAAGGAACTTGTGTATCCCGGAAAAGAGGAATTTTTCCTTTATAAACGCGCTAAGGAAAACCCCAATGCGGTATTTACTCGTTACCGGAACATCGCCTCACTTGAAATAACCGCTGCAGAGGACAAAGAAGGTGGTAGCATCATAATAAAGAATACTTTGTATGAAAAGGCAGCAATTAAAGCGGACATGGTAGTGCTGTGTCCGGCTATGGTGCCGGCTAAAGACACCGGTAAGCTAAATGAGGTACTGGGTACGACGTCAGATGTGTATGGGTTTTTTGAAGAGCTTCATGGACGGCTCGACTCGGTCAGGAGTAAGGTGCGAGGGATATACATAGCAGGGGCTTGCCAGTCACCTATGAATATTGCTCAGGCGATGACTCAGGGAATGGCCGCAGCCGGATATGTGCTTAACGGACTTGTACAGGGAAAGCAGCTTGAGATAGAACCGATAACTGCCTCTGTGGATGAGGAGCGTTGCTCAGGCTGTAGAATCTGTATGCTTTTGTGTCCATACCGTGCAATATCATTTGATGCGGGAAAAAAGAAGTCTATGGTTAATGAGGTGCTCTGTCAGGGCTGTGGAACCTGTGTTGCCGCCTGCCCAGCCGGTGCTATGAACAGTAACCATTTTACAAATGAGGCGATATTTGCTGAGATAGAAGGGGTGTTGGCATGAGCGACAATAATAACGGAGCAGGCGGGGGCTTTGAACCAAAGATAGTCGGTTTTCTGTGTAACTGGTGTTCTTATGCGGGAGCAGATAAAGCTGGAGGTTCGCAAAAGAGCTATCCGCCCAATGTAAACGTAGTAAAGGTAATGTGCAGCGGACGAGTTGACCCGCAGTTTGTACTTAAGGCGTACAGCTCTGGAGCGGACGGCGTATTGATACTGGCCTGCCACCCCGGAGATTGCCACTACAAGGAGGGCAATTACAGGGCTATGCAGCGGCACCGAATGTTATTACGGGTACTCAATCAGCATGGTATAGAGAGTGAACGGTGCAGGTTTGATTATGTTTCAGCCGGTGAGGGAGACAGGTTTATTAGCGTCCTGACTGAAATGGTTGAAACGGTAAGAGCGCTTGGTCCACTAAGCAAAGCGATTATTTCAGACAACATCAGTAGTAATATAATCGAAAAAAGGAGTTAAAATATGGCTACGGTTGTGTTAGACCTTAAGGGTATGAAGTGCCCCCAGCCCACACTTCAAATGACGGTTAAGGTGCGTACGGAGTTGAAAGCCGGTGATGTTTTAGAGGTAGTTGCCGACTGCCCAACCTTTGCAAATGATTTAAAAGGATGGGGCGAGAGGATGAAAAAGACCGTCCTTTGGGTTAAAGATGAAGGCGGCGGTGCTAAACGTTGTCAGGTAAAGATTTAGGGGGGGTCAGCGACCCCCGGCGGTTTTAGGGTCAGCAACCCCAGGCAGTTAAGAGGTTGCAACTCCCCGGAGGTTTTGGGGTCAGCGACCCCAGGCAGTTTTGGGTTTGCGTTTTTTAAAAGTGCTGTAGCATGGAAAAAGCAAAGAGGCCAGGCAAGAGTTTTTTAATAAGCACGTTATTAGTAGTATTTTCGTTATTTTTTGCTCTGATATTTGTTGAGATATTCCTGAGGGTTGTTGAAAATGTGCTGCCGGTTTTAAAAAACAATATTGTCATAGGTTGGAAAAGTAACAGCTTAAAGGAAGAGCAAAATCAGCAGCTGAATTTCAAATATTTTACATTATTTAAGCATCATTACATGATGCAACACTTGACTAAACGAAAGAGTTATAATTAGAATAATTCCATGGCTGACGTAGCTAATGAGGCAGAACTCTATGATGCGTGCAGGGTACTGTTTGGCACTGAAATAAAGGTTGACAGGAATTTCCTGGAGTACATCCAACCATCCGGGGTAAAGAGCGCATACAGAAAAATGGCACTTCTCACTCACCCCGACAGAGTGGCCGCACTGGGCAGTGATTACCTGAGAAATCTCAATGTGGATTTTCGGAGTGTTGCCGAGGCTTATGAAAAACTCAGCAAGTATTTAAAATTAAGAGAAAATGGCTACCAGTTAAGGGGTATTTATGCCTCAACAGCAGCTAACTACAATAGCAATTCATGGCAGTCAAGGGAGCGTGCAAGCACCACCACATCATCATCAGCAGGCAGCGGTAGCCGATACGGCAACACATGGCAAAACAAAAGCAGTCAATTCGATACTCATGGCGGTTCTGCAACATCCTCAGCATCCAGCGAAAAGTATTCGTGGAATGCTAAGTCAACAGGGGATCGTTTCACTTTGGGCTCAAAAAATTCTGCACACTTTTCGAATCAGTCACAAAACCAAAGCACCCTCCCACGAAGAGTGCTACGAATAGGTGAATACTTATACTACTCAGGACTGGTATCATGGAAAGACCTGATTGCAGCCATCGTGTGGCAGACAAAGCAGCGGCACAAGGTTGGTGAAATTGCCTCGCGGTGGGGTTGGCTTAGTGAGGATAAGATTTCAGAATTAGTAAGGGCCAGAAACAAAGGTGAAAAAATCGGAGAGGTCTTAGTTCGTCTTAAAATAATAACCCCGTTTCAATGTAATATGCTTCTTTGGCAGCAGCAAAAAAGCCAAAAACCTATCGGTGAATACTTTTTACAAGAGCACCTCTTAAAGGGCAATGATTTAAGTAAATATCTTAAATTTTTAAAAGACCATAACTCTAATTTTAAAAAAGACTAAAGTTTTATTAAAATTTGCCGATAAATAGAGATAACAACGAAGCGGGTGAGTGAAAATATATTAAAATTCCTTAAAGCGACATTTAATTAGGAGGTAAATATGTCAGTTGACAGCATTAGCGGTAGCATATCGTACACAAGTATCCAGATATCTATATCAGAGCAGAATTCCCAAAGTTCCCAAAGTTCTGGTGTTGCTCAAAATAATAGCAGTAATAACGGTAGTACAGCAGTGGGCGCAAGTCAGGGTGGTGGCAGCCAAATTCATGCCTTTATGCAGAGTATCATGCAGACTTTGCAACAGCTTGGAATCGTACCTCCTCCTGGCGGGCAGGGCACAGGCGCACCGGCAGGTGCACCAACCGGTACTCCAACTGCTACACCGAACGCTCCACCGGCCAGTACGACGACAGGTACTCCGGTAGCCGATACAGACGGCGACCACGATGGCAGCAAATCCGGCCCAAGCAGTGGTAAGCAAGCTGTCCATGCTTTCATGCACAGCCTTTTTCAAGCCATTAAACAAGGCTCAATAGGCTCTCAATCGTCAACTACAGCTAATAGTAACACCAGCACAACTGCAAGCCCATTAAGTAACTACAGTGACCTTACAACAAAACTCCAGAGTCTTTTGCAGAGCCTTACATCTAACTCTACTGGAACAAACAGTGCCACGTCTGATTTAAATAGCGCTTTCCAGAATCTGATAAAGACTTTTAATGGTAACGGCTCAGGAACAACAGACACTACATCAGGCAGTCAACCAACACTTCAGACGTTTTTGCAGACATTGATTCAGAATCTGACGGGCCAGCAGGGCTCCTCAGCTCCCATAGGTTCTGTAGGCAACATAGTTAACACTGCAACATAATTATTGTTAGTAACATAGTTTTTGACCACAGATAGACATTGCGTTTATCTGTGGTTTATTACTTTTCTTTTGATAACTCAGAAATCCGCCAAACTGCCGTAGCCTGCTGTGCAAGCCGCTTTTGCCTTGAAACAATCCGATCAGGTGTCCACTCCTTATTATCTAAGGCAATCCCTTTTGTAATTTCAAATTCGCTTTGTTCATAAAATGTTCTCTTTTGCTGATATGACTTATTGCCGATGTCACGATTTGAACCTATTGTCCAAAGAGTCATATTCCCAATCCTATAGAGATAATTCTCCACTTGTTCATCCGTAAACTCCTGCCAGTTATCTTCAGGATTTTTTGGGAGAATATGCTCGACATTGTACTTATCACTGTTTTGATCGTAATCTTTACCCGAAACGTGTTTTTCGATTTCAAACAGAATATAGCGAACAACTTTTAAGTTTCGCGTAATGCGGAATTCTTTTTCAGTAAAAGCAGTGAGGAATTGCTCGTCTGATGGGTAAATAGAGCGTAAAGAATGGATTATGTCTTTAGCATTAATCAATTGCCCTTTTGAAATTTTTTCTGCTATAGCGTTATATACTCGTTCCTGTTCGTTTGGAGAAAGAGTGCCTATTACATTGTAACGAAACGAGGCAATAGTACACGCTCTGAGAATCCTTGTAAAATCGTCCTCGTTTAAAGCCTCAAGGGCAGCTAACAACATGGAGTATGGTTGTTTCACATTGAACATTTTTAGTTGGCTTATGTACTTGCTCTGCTCTTTTGTCCACAAGGAGTTGTTGGCATCGCTTAAGGCTATATAGATATCTGATTTATTATCCATTCTTCGTATTAATGTAAAAACGTCCGCTTTGTCTTTAATGTTTTTTCTGATAGTTTTAAAAAGCTCCGAGTGTCGTGTTAAGGGGTTATAGCTATTCCAAAAAACCCGAAGAAAATCGGGGACGCTTTCGCTGCCAAGCTTATCAACTATTATCTCCCAGAGATCCTCCAGCGAGCTGATTTCATTTTCATGGCTGCCTGAGCTGTCAACCACTGAAAATAGGTAGTTTTTTAACAAATCAGTAGCTGATAACCGCACACCCCGTGCATTTAGCGTCTCAAACACCGTAAAGGCATTTAGTTCATCTTTTACATAGATGAGTGTGAAAAAAAGACAGTCCGCTAATATATCAAGAAAACGAGCTAATTCAGCTCCGTCGGGATTTTTTTCGAATCGCTTATCAATCTTTTTGTCAAACCACTCAAAAGCTTTACGAAGTAATTGTTCCGAAGTCTTAAGTTTCCGATGGGGCAGTTTAACAAGAGGCACAATGTAGGTTTTATAAAATGTGTCATTGTGGCGATTAAGCTTTAATTTTGATTTTGAAACCAGTGTTACTGGGTCAAGGTATCCAATGTAGGTACCTCTTAACGCATTAGCTCTGAGGTTATTGTTGTCTTCATCAATATTTTTCTTAATAAGGTTCTGAAGATTATTTAGTACGGCTAACACAATTAGGCTCAAGGTAGTAATCCGCTGCTGACCGGCTATTATATTGTAGTTTTTATCGTCATTAGACTGTAACACCAGATAACCCATGTAATGGTTCTGCTCTCCATCTGGCACTACCGTTAGTAAAATATCCTGCCATAACTCATCCCATTCCACTTCTGTCCACGAGTAATCTCTCTGAAACCTTGGAACAGTATATACCAGACCGTTTCCCATTAGTTCTCTAAACGTTTTGGTTGATGTATTGAAATTAGTTACTGCCATCTCGGCCTCCTACCTAATAACACTTGTGATACTTTATATTATACTATAGTTATATCAAAATTATATTTTGCATAAACAGTGCCTAATGTATTAAACTTAAAGAGTGTATGATTAGTCGCATACAAGAAAAAGTCACAACCGGTGTGAGGTTGACCCCTGAAGACTGTCTGATACTGTTTAACAGTGACGATATTTTTACAATTGGACAGTTGGCTGATTTTAAGTCAAAACAGATTCATTTTGACAAGGTCTATTACTCAAGAAACCGCCATGTTAACCCAACTAATTTGTGCGTAAACCGGTGTAAATTCTGTGCCTTCAGCCGTTCAGCCGGAGAGACGGGAGGTTTTGAATACACAGTTGCGGACATTATCAAAATGCTTCAACGCACGGATGAGTATTTTAAAGAGCTTCACATTGTAGGCGGCCTGCACCCCAAATGGCCATTTGATTACTACGTCAATCTTATAAGCCAAATAAAACTGAACTTTCCACACGTTTATATAAAAGCATTCACCGCTGTGGAGATAGACTATATGTCAAGACTAAACGGTTTGGGAGTTGAGCAAACCCTTAAAATCCTGAAAAATTCAGGTCTTGATATGCTTCCTGGCGGAGGCGCAGAGATTTTTTCAAGCTCTGTCAGAAATGCCCTGTGCCCTGAGAAGATTTCAGCCTCGGAATGGTTACATATTCATGAGAAAGCCCACTTACTGGGAATAAAAAGCAACGCCACCATGCTCTACGGACATATAGAGTCGTTTGAAGACAGAGTCAACCATCTGTCAGAACTTAGAGACCTGCAGGACAAAACCAACGGCTTTTTTGCCTTTATCCCACTTTCTTATCAGCCAAACGGCAGGATTTCCGGCACTCGCTTTCCATCTGCCATTGATGACCTTAAAACAATTGCCATAAGCCGCCTGTTTCTTGATAACTTTCCCCACATAAAAGCCTACTGGATTATGCTTGGCGAAAAGTTAACGCAGGTTGCCTTGCTCTTTGGCGCAAATGATATTGACGGCACTGTGATTCAAGAAAAAATCGCCCACAGCGCAGGGGCGGTCTCTGCAGAGAAATTATCTGTGTCTGAGATAGAAAATTTAATAAAAAAAGCCGGCAAAATCCCAGTTGAAAGAACCGCCCTCTATGAAGAGGTTACTGTTTGACCAGAATCACCAGGAAAGAAGCGCTGGAACTTTTTAATACCTCTTCAACTCTTGAACTTGGTAAAGCTGCCGACTCTGTCAGGACTTCACTACATCCTGATAAAACTGTTACCTTTATTGTTGACAGAAACATCAACTACACTAACGTTTGTGTTAATGAGTGTAGTTTTTGTTTGTTTTTCAAAAAACTAGACGACCCGGCAGCATATATTATAAGTGATGATGAATTATTTAAAAAAATTGAGGAGACTATTGCCTGCGAGGGCACACAGATTCTCCTTCAGGGCGGACTGCACCCGGACCTTGACCTTTCTTTTTTCACAAGTATGCTGAAGAAAATTAAAGAAAGATTTAAAATCAACATTCATGGATTCTCCCCTCCTGAGATATGTGATATGGCAAAAAAGAGCGGGCTTTCCATTAAAGATACTCTTACGGAGTTGAAAACGGCAGGGTTAGACTCAATCCCTGGCGGAGGCGCAGAGATACTGTCAGACAGGGTACGTGAGGCTGTCAGCCCTAAGAAGATAAAATCAGGGGCGTGGCTTAGTGTAATGCGTGAGGCTCATAATCTTAACATGAAAACCACAGCCACCATGATGTTTGGCTCGGTGGAAAGTGGTGAGGATATTGTCAGCCACCTTGATGCGATAAGAGCGCTTCAGGATGAAAGCAAAGGCTTTACCGCATTTATCCCATGGACATTTCAACCCGGAGACTCAGAGCTTGGCCAAAAGTCAGAGCTTGCAACCGCTGTTGACTACCTGCGCGTACTTGCCCTAAGCCGGCTGTATCTTGATAACTTAAAAAACATCCAGGTGTCGTGGGTAACACAAGGGTTAAAAATAGCCCAGACGGGGCTCAGGTTTGGAGCTAATGATTTTGGCTCCACTATGATAGAAGAAAATGTGGTTAGAGCCGCCGGTGTTACCTATACTGTGACAAAAAATGATATAATAAATGCTGTTAAGTCAGCAGGGTTTAGCCCGGCTCAGAGAGATACTTACTATAACGTTATAAAAAGATTTTAAGAGGTGTTAAAAAATGTCTGAAGAGGAGCTTTTATACGATTGTATAATAATAGGGGGTGGCCCGGCAGGTCTGTCTGCTGCTCAATACGCGTCGCGGCTTGCTCTAAAAACCGTAGTACTGGATAAATCAAAAACGGCAGGAGCACTTGCTTTTACAAATAAAATAGAAAACTATCCAGGTATTATTACACCTATAACTGGTGCTGAGCTCCTTGATATTTTCAGAACGCAGGCCGTATCTTTTGGCGCTGAGTACGTGGAAAGCCAGGTTATAGGAGCGATGCTTGATAATCCCACAAAAGAGGTGTTTACGATGGAGGGCGTTTATAAGGGGCGCTCGGTCATAGTAGCCACAGGAGCCATGGGACGGAAACCATCGCTTAAAGGAGAAAAGGAATATCTTGGTAAAGGGGTAAGCTACTGCGCCGTGTGTGATGCCGCCTTTTATAAAGATAAAACTGTGTGCATAGTGGGAGAGTCTGATGAGGCTATAAAAGAAACCCTTTTACTCAGACGTTTTACAGATAAGGTGTTTATTATTGCTCAGACGGAAAATCGCAAACTTCTTGAAAATCCTCAGTTGATTGCACAAAATATAAAGGTGCTTGTAAACAAGAGGATAGAGGAAATAAGAGGCGGTGAAGTAGTGGAAAGCATCGTGTTGATGGATAAGCCGTCAAATAAACAGGAGATTCTGCCAATGGACGGCGTGTTTATGTATCTGCATGGAAACGCTCCTATAGTTGATTTTTTGAATTTTGCCGTTGATATAAGTGATGACAAGTGTGTGATAACAAACAGAATGATGGAGACTAACCTTGAGGGTGTCTTTGCCGCTGGGGATGTCACTTGTGTTGAGGTCAGGCAGGTTCTTGTTGCTGCTGCAAACGGATGTTTGGCTGCTCTTTCGGCTGAAAAATATCTGCACCACAGAAAGAAAAGAAAATTAGTCTGGGGATAAATCTTCAGTATGAAGTCTGATTTTTCAGAAATTGAAGTAAACAATCAGTATCCCTGTCAGAGAAAGAAGCGCCATAAACAAAAGCGAGTAATTAATACGGTCAGAGTTTCTTTTCATTCTGATAGCATTTAGTGCAAGTCCGATTAAAGACAGGGCAAGGGTAACATTCATAGAAACAAACGCATTTGAAATCATATCAGTATCCCAATATGTGCGGGCTGTGCTGTATAAGCCCTTAGGATCAAAGATAGTAGGGCGTTGTGGCATTGCTATACCAATATACACAAGGGTGACTACAAATAAAATCCAGCACACCAAAGAGTCAACAAACACAAACTTGCTAATAGGATTACGGCGCTTGCGCCTTTCTTTTTTTGCCGGTTTCCTGTCCAGATCCATAATACCCCCAATATTCAGGGTTTAACAGTACCACAGCCTCCATTAAGGCTTAAGTGGTCGGGGCGACCCGATTTGAACGGGCGACCACTCGCACCCCAAGCGAGTGCGCTATCCAGGCTGCGCTACGCCCCGATCTTTTTTTAATTCCTTAAGCAGGCTCCTGAGCCGGCCCTTGATGGATTCTATCGTTGCCCTGACATCTTCTCTATCTCTTACAATCTTCTCAGGTTGTAACGCCTCCTCATCTGCAAATTTGCCGGAAAGCTTCTTTCTCACTCCCTCAATAGTAAATCGTTCATCGTATAACAGCCGTTTTATGTCAAGCAACAATTCGATTTCTTTCTTTTGGTACATCCGTTGCTTAGACTTACCCTTACGGGGCCTTAAGAAATCAAACTCGGTTTCCCAGTACCTTAAAACATACGGCTCTAGCCCGGTTATGCTGCTGACCTCGCCTATTTTATAAAATAACTTCTGCAAGGCACCTAATTGCTCTGCATCATTTGATGCAGCAGGCCTTACTTGCTGGTTTGCCTTTAACATTTTACTACTCCACAATATTTTTCAAACTGTTGCATGGATGAAATGTTACAACCACACGCGGTGTTATCTCTATATCTTCACCGGTCTTTGGGTTTCTGCCACGCCTTGATCTCTTTTTTCTTACATTGAATGTTCCGAAACCAGATATTTTTATTGACTCACCACCGGCAAGAGTCTGTTTCATTGTCTGTAGTATAGTCTCAACGATATCCTCAGATTCATTCCTGAGAAGCCCCACATTATCAAACAATGCGTTTATCAAATCCACTTTGGTCATATGTTCCTCCGGTTGCTGCAAAAACTCCCTGCATTAACAAAAAGTCAACTCTGTATGCCTATAGTAATATTTTAATAACTCTCTTGTCTTTCAGGGATTTTATAAAATCCTTATAATGTTCTTTTGCCTTTTCATCTTGGATCTCATTTTTGACGCTTTCTGAATGTTTATCCGGTGCATCAGACGATTGTTTGTCCATAAGTTGCACTATTTTAAAGCTGTCCTTTGAGTTAACCACCTTACTAAACTCACCAGCTTTCATTCCTACCACTATGTCTGCGACATCTTTTTCCATATCCTCCTTGTTGACGAATCCAATGTCACCTCCGTTTGAAACATTTGGGCCCTCTGAGTACTTTGCTGCAAGTTTTGCAAAATCAGCCCCTTTTGTTAACTCAGTATAAATCTCTGCCATCTTGTCTTCTATTTTTTTATCTTCCTGAGCATCATTTTTCTTTAAAATTAAAATCAACCGTATTCTGTATTTCCCCGGGTTTGAGCCAGAGTCGGGAGCAGCGCTGATGTTGTTCATGCGTGCTTTAACCTCCTCATCCGAGACCATTACCTTTCCATAGATTTCGGCTGACGTTAACTTCTGTATGATAATTTGATCAGCAAACCGCTTCTTATACTCATCAAAAGTGAAGCCTTCCTTTTTCAGCAGTTCAGCAAACTCCTCTGGCGTTACTTTATACTTAACCCTTATATCATCAATAGCGGCATCCAGCTCCTTTTGCGAGAGCGCAATCCCTCTCCTTTGCGCCTCAGACAGTATCAGTTTCATCTCTATTAACTTATCCAACGCCTGCCTCTCTGTTGTCTTTAGAAACGCAAGCTTTTCGCTCTGCTTCATCCCCTTCAACTTGTCGGACATCTCAAATTCCATCATCCTGTACAGCTCACTCCACGTTATAACGTCCTTATCTATCACAGCAACCACGCGGTCAAGCATCACTGCCTCTGAGTTTATGGCAACAGCCAGCGCACAGATTAAAACCACCGCCGTTAAGCTCTTTCTTATAATAATATCTCCCTCCTTTGTGATATTACTCAGCTAATACAAACAAATTTTGACATAAAAAGACTTTTAAAATCAATATGTACTGAAAATAAAAATAATTACATAAAACATACAAAATACTACATTTGCATTTGTTCCTCAACTAATTCCTCCTTGCTGCTGGTGTCCATCAAAGAGGTTTTAGCAAAAATGTCCCCTCTGGAGTCGTCAACCTGCCCTCTTACCTGAGTTCTCAGTATCTGGGATACCATCTGTGAGGAATCATTTTCTTGCTCTGAAAGATCTATCTTAGAGGTTATAGTTTCTATATTTTTACCGAGCGCTTTAAGACATTTGTCTATGAATTTATTAACTTTTTCGAAGTCCATAAGCACCACCTGAAGTTCCTCGGAATTGACGGCCTGCTCCTCAATTGCCTCCATTATCTTATTGTTGAATCCTTTTATTTTTTCAAATTCATTAAGCAGCTCTGTAAATACTTCTTTATAGCCAAGGATATCTATCATTTGTCTTTTTTGGCTTGCTAAAATAGCTCGTAGTTGTTCCTCAGAGAGCCGTGGTGTGTTAGTAGCTGTCTCCTCGTGGTGAATTGCGCCATCGCCGCTTACGACTTGAAGCTTTGTAAAGACTGCCTCAAGCACACTCTCATACAAACCGTAGAGGTTATACCACAGGTTTTGATAATCCCCTTTCCCCTCGTCTAATGACCTAAGGGCAGCGTTGACAAAGTCCTGCTTTGCCTGATTAACGTGGTGTTCTATTATAAGTTTTACATCCTCTTCACCGAGAGTTTCTGAAGACTGATCTGTGTTTTCCGTTATTCTCTCCAGCTCTGAATTGAGAGTGTTTCTGAATTCCGCCACGCCAAGGTCATCGCCGGCACTTTTTAACTTTACCGTGATGCGTTTTCCCCTTACAAAAAAAAGAATGCTAAGGCCAAAAAACAAAACACAAAACTCTATTAAGAATAAAAAAAAGATATAGTTTACTCTAACCATTTTTGTGCGCCTGTCTTTTCCTGTGTAATAGCTGCTGTATGAAAACCTGTACATCTGATATTTTTGAGAAAGTATGTGAAAGCAGATTCAGATAAACTTTGATGTCATCTTTCCTTAGGTACCCCCATGCAGCAGTTAAGAAAATAAGGTTAACTGAAAGAAACACCACAACGGCCTCAGTAAAAGTCAGCTCCTTTTTTTGCTTTCTTTTAATTGTGCGAGAGGCGGTGTTCAATTCCTTTTCAGCCATCACAACAAACGACTTACCTCTTGTCAACGTTTTACTTGAAGCGTTTAGCATAATCCTGTAGAGCCCCTCCTCAGAGGGACGGAAAACTCCTCTTAAATTTCCGTTTTTTTCCACGCGTAAATCTGTTTCTGTTTCAGCTTCATCTTTTTTAGAGCTCAGCATGGTAAATTCCATACTTTTAAGGATATCCGGGTCTTTAACGTATAAGTTATCCATCTTAAGCCACGCATCAAAAACTATTTTACCATTAACAGGCACATAAGGGGCATCAAAATAGGACATTATCTTGAAGCTTGAGTTAACATAAGCCCTGTTTTGCGTACCCGTTACGAATTGAAGTGTCCATGGGCCGGGTTGAGGGTTTGTTATTCGTATAATATCGTACTTATTATACGAGTGCCATGAAATGAATTCCGGGCTTTCATTGTCTAAATATTTTTTACCATCAGGATTAGCTAAAAATAATTTACTGTTTTTAGTTATTTTTTCACCGACAATAGTTACCTCATAAATTGATTCGTCAACTATAAATTTACCTCTTTGAAATGGGATTAAGTCAGGTGATCTGAGCGCCTCATAAAGAATCACTGCGTTTGATGTATAGCTTTCTTTCTCGGCGACCGGTATGAAGAGCCCGCCGGTTTCCGCTGCCAGTTCAACAGCAGGATTATTCCTGACCATGCCGATGCCGTAAACCTTTATTTGTTTTTTATTTAAAGTTTCTATCAGATTGTCAATAATTTCAGTGTTAAAAGCCTCTTCTTTACATGATTTACCGGAAATCACTACAAGTGTCAAGGTACTATAAGGCGGGTTTATCGAACTTAAATACTTGATGGTATCGCTTATAGCAAGGTGTAGATTTTTAGAGCAACTGCCGGATGACGTCAAATTATCCAAAGACGCCATAAGAGCGCCGTTGTTAAGCTTGCCGAGGGCAATGGAGACGGAGAGATTGTCGGTCAAAGCAGCGAGTCCAACCCTGTCGTTGGTATCCAGGAGATTGATAAACATTTTTGCCCCTGATACGGCATCCTTTATGTGTTGTTCAAACCCTGTGGTATCAAACAGCACAAAGACATCACTTGCCTCAGACATATCAAGAGGAGAGATCACAAGCACGAGGGCCGGAAATAAAATAAAAAACACAAAAAAAAATATCCTTATCACCCTTAGGGGCCTCCGGCTCTCAATGCTCTTCATAAATTACCTTTAATATCGTGCTTTTTTACGTTTTCCTTTAATACGCTTCTTTAACATCTGTTGAGGGGTGATTTCACTGCTGCAAGTGAAACTCCATCAGACTTTTCAATGTCATTGATTTTTTGACCCCTGTTACTTATTATAAAGAAGTTACTATGATTATTAGTGAAGAGACCCTTAATGAAATTGTTAAAAGGATAGCCTCTTTTTGCAGTCCTGAAAAGATAATCCTGTTTGGCTCCTATGCTTATGGAGCGCCGAATACAGATAGTGATCTGGATATTATGGTTATAATGGATACAGTTTCCATGCCACATAAAAGGGCAGTATCTTTAAGGAAACTTCTGCGTGATATATCCATGCCAAAGGACATTATTGTAAAGACTCCTGACGAGTTTAAACGGTACAAGGATATAATAGGCACCGTTGTTTACCCAGCCGCCCATCATGGAAGGGTGATATATGAGCGAAAATGATAAGCTTGATATTGTAAAAAGCTGGTTCCAAAAGGCAGAAAATGATCTTAAACGAATGAATCCTTTTTGTATAATCTTCAAGAAACATATTAATCGCCATAAATTGTCGCTGTCTTTATTTAGTCTAGCCCTACAGAGTTATTCTTAGGATACGTATTGGGATTTCCGGGCGCTAATTCTCATGTTGACTCACCGGAGCAAACGAACTTGTTTATTTTGTGATCGAAATGTTACTGTTCAAGCATCATATGTTATACCGACAATGAGCTGATTATTAATGGTTTTATGATATTATTGACTGGGGTGAAAAGATGGAAAATAATTGGGACCCTTTAGACACAGAACTGGCTGCAGAAAGTTTAGCTGCCACGCTTAAGCGGCAAATAAAAAACATTTTAGATTCATATACCGGTTGGTATGACTTGTTTTGTGAGTTGATCCAAAACGCACTTGATGCTGTAGATCAGATGAGGAGATTATCAAGAAGTAGTGACTATAAGCCGTCAATTTATATTATGATAGATTTGAAAGAAAATCTGCTTTGCGTTACAGATAATGGGATAGGCTTTACAGAAGACCAATTCAAAGGGTTTTTAGCTCCAAATGTTTCATATAAAAAAGGTGATAACCGCGGAAGTAAGGGTGTTGGAGCTACATACATTGCATATGGATTTAATTATTTGCAATTTGGGACTAAAACTTCAGATTTTTCATTTCTGGGCACCTTACAGAGTGCCAGAGAGTGGGTCGAGGATTCAAGCGGCACTATTATTAGACCGAAAGTCCTAAAAGTAAACGATTCTTTACACGAATGTTTTAGAGATATTGATCAAGGCTCAACTTTTGTTTAAAGCTGACAGGTCAGAAAATAAGACCCAAGAATTTTGCATACATACACGCAAAAGATGCGGCGCAATGGTCAATGGTTTTACGAATAAAAACACCATTAGGTGGAGTTTATTTTAACGAAGAATATACACATCCTTTATGTTATATAAAAGTAATTGACGGCAATGGACACATCAGCGAAGAAACGCTAGAAAAATGCGAATATCCATACCCACATAAGCTTATATCAACATGTAAATCATATAATGATATTAAGAAAAAGAAACAAGAGCTTTTGGATAAAGGAAAAGATTCAGCAGATTTGCCAGATAGCTTTAAGCAGTTAAATGGAGTTTATAATTATTGGACCAATAATGACTTAACAACAGCATTATTTGAATCGGCATTTGAAAAAGAAGACTATGCAACTATTAAAAAGCATAAAATCTCTTGCTACGGATTTATTTGTTATACTACTGATATTTGGGATAAAATCAATGACGAAAGATTAAATTTGCGTAAGAAAAATAAAATATTAAGGGGTGGTTTGCAAATAGCAACAAAGAACATGCCGCAGGGAGAATTGATAGAAATAAGCTTAGCAAGATATACTTATTTAAAAGATTTAACTTTAGTAATTGTACATTTTGACGATACTGTCCCTGATTTAGGCAGAAAGGGATTCCAACCTGAGCTTGTTCAAATAGCACAAAAAATATCAGCTCAAATAATCAACTTGTTTGCAAAGATAAAGCGAAGCAATTTGAAAGAATCAACAGGTGCGGCAGTGAGTATTAGCGCAGAAAAAGAAATTTATGACTGGATAAAAGAACAAGAAGAACATGCTAATAAACATCCTCTTGTTATTAAGCGTGAAGATGTGTTTTTACCAACCAAGAACCCATCGTTGACGTCTGAACCATTAGTTGAGCAGGATGTTATAGTATTGTTTAGTCAGTTGCTTGCAGGTGGTGTAATAAGAGGAATTAAACTAATGGCTACGAGTCAATATAAACAATACGATGGAATTTATAAGGTGTTTATTACAAACCCTTTTGAACATCATATTTATGACAAGTCTAAAAACCCTCTTGGCATCGACAAGACATCGATTAGAGATGAATTGGAATCAAAACCAAAGATTATAGAGTATAAATATTCATTTGATGGATTGATCGATGATTTCGATAGCAATGAAAAAGAACAAAAAGATGTTGACCTTGTAGTTGCTTGGGCAATGGGTAGTAAATGGAAACATAGGTATTCAATCACGAGTTTATTACACTTCGATAATGTACAGCATCGGCAGTTTCATGGCGCTACTCACCTAATAAAAACTCTTTCAACTAGAGACAAAGCTTTCACTGCAATTATCCTTTCAGAATTAATTGCCTACATAAATGATCCAAACGGAGTCCAACAATTCCATAATGGTGAATATTCAGATTAACGACTTTATATTAGATTAATATACCAACTTGAGACCGTTGCAAAATTCCCAAAATGGGGGAAAAGTATTTCCCAATTAATACCGAGTAGCAGCCTAAAATATAATAATGATGAGATTACCACGTCGCTATCGCTCCTCGTAATGACGGATAGGTACACCCACGCACAGCCCACGCCGTCATTGCGAACCCCCGCAGGGGGTGTGGCAATCTCATCCTTTTTCTATAACATTTTGTTATATTTTTGAACTCAACTTTGGTGTTATAATATTTTTGCAACGGTCTCAAATTGTTTTCAGAAAGCGATGTATGATAAAAAGGTGTGTAGAAAAATGACTCAGGCGGTGAAAGTAAAGAAATGTAGGGACAGGAAAGTAGAGACAGCTACCGGTTTATTAGATACATCTGTCGAACTACGTCACACAAGGCTGGTTTCATATCTTGACTTAGAAGGATAAGGAAACAGGCTATTTTTTAGTTACGACATATACTCTCTATAATGCTGTCCCCTCTCTCAATAGACAAAATATACCATTTTGTCTATTGTCCGAAATGCCGTATCAGAATTGACGCAGGTTTGCGAGGTGCTCAGACAACTAAACACTGGACAAAACGATGGATAAGCGCAAACACCTTTACCGGCCTTGAAGCGGGCTCTGTTAAAAAAACAATAAGGAATCGGGCACCATGCCCGAACAAATTAAATTTGCTCCGTTACGCCTGGATTTGCTGATCACCTGAACTGGCGCAAATAACTGAAGCAATTTTTTAAAAAAACATTAATGAGTTTTGGTTACAAAGGAAAATGAAAATTATCACTGTAGGGGCGTACCCCTGTGTACGCCCAATAATGCCAGAAATAATAACTGGGCAGGCACAGGGGCCTGCCCCTACAAAAAACTTTTATTCCGCCGGAGTTAGTAATGACAAAGTATTTTCAGGTGAAAAGTTGACATTTATTTAACTGAAAGCTACTCTTTCTAAGGCGACTACGGACTTTTTCTTATTCATTCGATTTGCTGTTGCAACTGATTTAACGTTGTGCGTTTATTGCAAATACCCGGTTTTTTCTATGCTCTCATGAATTGACTTCATTATCAAGTTTTTTCGTTAATTTTTAAAAATCCCTCTTTCCCTTGTCTTAACTCTATATGTTATAATTACTGTGGTTCCGCTGACGTATTGGTGTGCGTCAGGTTTATGTATGAGAAAGAAGCATGTGAGAAGTTGAAAACAGATAGATTTAACTTGAAAAATCAACATATAGGAGGCAGCATGCATCAGAGGTTGTTAGCAGTTGTTTTAGCAGGCGGGGAGGGGAGACGGTTGTTTCCGCTTACGGCCATTAGATCGAAGCCATCGGTGCCTTTTGGCGGAAGATACAGAATCGTGGATTTCGTACTGAGTAACATGATAAATTCCGGTATTTACTCTACATACCTTTTGGTGCAATATAAGTCTCAGTCTTTGATTAAACATGTGCAGGAAAACTGGAGTCAAACCTCTGTCTCAAAAGACCAGTTTATTACAATAGTGCCCCCTCAGATGCGAAAAGGACTTGAGTGGTTTCAGGGTACTGCAGACGCCGTTTTGCAAAACGTAAACCTCATCCAGCAGTACAATCCAACACATGTTGTCATATTTGGTGCCGACCACATCTACAGGATGGATATAAGCCAGATGCTGGACTTTCATATTAACTCAAACGCTAAAGTAACAGTGGCATCACGTCCGGTGCCTATTGAGGAGGCCTCAGCTTTTGGTGTTATCAAGACCGCTCCGGATGGTAAAATCGAGAGGTTTGAGGAAAAGCCTAAAAACCCGTCACCTATGCCCGGAGACCCCACAAAAGCGTATATTTCAATGGGAAATTATATTTTTAACACCGACACACTTATTGAATCTCTGGCAGAAGCTCAAAAAAGAAACGAAAACGATTTCGGGAGCCATATTTTGCCACATCTGGTTAATAAGGTTAATCTCTACTCATACGATTTTTCACAAAACGTAATTCCCGGTACCGCTCCCTGCGAGGAGATTGGCTACTGGCGCGATGTCGGGACAATAAAAGCCTTCTGGGAGGCCCACATGGATATGCTTGGTGAAAACCCTGTATTTGATATATCAAATACCAAATGGCCGATACGCCCAGAGCTTTCTTTAGTGCCCTCGGCTAAGATTATTAGCGGTAACATTGAAAACTCCTTTATCTCAAACGGGGTTACGATAAAAGGCGCAGTTATTAAACACTCCTTCATAAGAAGCAGTGTGACGATTGAAGATGGCGTTGAGATAACTGATTCCATAATTTTAGAAAATGTACATCTTAAAAAAGGCTGCAAACTCAACAAAGTCATAATAGATAAGGGCAACATAATAGGGGAGGGTGAAAAACTCGGATTTGACAAAAACAAGGACAGATTTAAAATGCACATAGATGAGTGCGGTATAGGTATTTTGCCTAAGACTGGATCAATTTAACTCATGACAGTTATTAACGAAACCCTGACCTTTAGCACAAGAGGGCGTTGTGATTTAATAAACATAACCGAGCATGTCGCAGATGTATTAACCCGCTCTGGCATCAGACAGGGCACTGTCACGGTGTTTGTAGTGGGCTCAACTGCCGGTATAACCACCTTTGAGTACGAGCCGGGGTTAATTAAGGATATGACGGATTTGTATGAAAAAATAGCGCCCTCAAAGTCCTCATACTCTCATGATGCCACATGGGGGGATGCCAATGGGTTTAGCCACATACGGGCTGCTTTTACCGGTCCCTCTCTGACCATCCCGTTTGAGGACGGCTCCATGTATCTGGGCACGTGGCAGCAAATAGTACTTGCCGACTTTGACAACAGACCAAGAAACAGAAGCATTGTTGTAAATATAATTGGCAATTCCCCTAAAGGGGATGCGTAAAGGAGGAATAAGAAATGGATGTTTCAGTAGTAAAACCAGATGAGAAAGAGCTAAAACAACTTGGTGTTAAGAGCTGGCCGATATGGAGCAAGGAGGCTTCAAAATTTGACTGGTCTTACGACAGCACGGAGGAGTGCTACATTTTAGAGGGAAAAGTGGAGGTTGTAACAAAAGACGGGAAAAAAGTTGAGTTTGGAAAAGGTGATTTCGTTACTTTTCCAAAAGGACTTGCCTGCACGTGGGACATTAAAGAAGCCGTAAGGAAACACTATAATTTTAAGTAGTGTCTTTAAAGTATTTGTAATAGCCGAAATAGGGATGAACCATGACGGGTCATTTGGACAGGCTAAGGCAATTATAGACAGTGCCAGCGGCTGCGGCGTTGATGCAGTTAAGTTTCAAACCCATATTTTTGAGGCCGAAAGCCTCCCCGATGCTCCAGCCCCGGAGTATTTTAAGTCCGAATCAAGAAAAGACTTTTTTGAAAGAACATCTTTTACCATGGATGAGTGGAAAGCACTTAAAACACATGCTAAATCCATAGGACTTGTCTTTATCTCGTCTCCGTTTTCCCTTGAAGCTATTGATTTACTTGAAGAGATCGGAGTTGAACAATATAAAATCCCCTCCGGTGAGGTTTCTAACACTCCACTTCTTGAAAAAGCGGCAAAAACCGGTAAGAGAATACTTCTTTCATCCGGAATGAGCTGTTGGGAGGAGTTAGACAGGGCGGTTAATGCTATCATAAAATTTAACAATAACCTGACTGTCCTTCAGTGCACCTCGTCGTATCCATGCGGTTATGATGAGGTTGGTCTAAATTTAATCACAGAGATTACAAAACGTTACGGCCATCCTGCGGGACTTTCTGACCACACACAAACCATATACGCTTCACTGGCAGCGGTGGCTATGGGAGCCACTGTGATAGAGAGGCATTTTACACTAAGTAAAGAGATGTACGGGCCTGATGCCAGGTTTTCCCTTGAACCAGCACAGATGAGATCTCTTGTTGAGGGCATACGGGCAATAGAGATTATGCTTAACACAAGGGTGGATAAAGATGAAAGAGCCAGAGGGCTTGGTAAAATGAAAATAATTTTTGAAAAGAGCATTGTAGCCGCTTGTGATATGCCAGAGGGCAGTGTGCTATCTTTAGAAAATATGGCATTTAAAAAGCCAGGTGATGGAATCCCTGCGGCACAGTACGAATCAGTTGCAGGCAGAAAATTAATCAGAGCGGTAAAAAAGAATCACAAATTCGCACTTGAGGATTTTAACTAAATATGGCAAAACGAAAAATAGCCGTAGTATTGGGTTCAAGAGCAAACTATGCCAGCATAAAGTCTGTGCTGAGGGAGTTGAAAAACAAAAATCAGGTTGAGCTTCAGATTTACCTTGGCGCTTCGGCGCTTTTAGATAAGTACGGAAAAATAGAGCCAATTCTTGAGGCTGACGGTCTTAGCGTTAACGACAGGTTTTATATGTTGATTGAGGGCGAGACCCCTGAGACTATGGCAATGTCAACCGGCCTTGGCATAATAAAACTCTCCGGCATATTTCAAAATAACCGACCCGATGTAGTCGTAACCGTTGGGGATCGATTTGAAACCATGTCAACCGCCATATCTGCCGCCTATTTGAACATTCATCTGGCGCACACAATGGGTGGTGAGGTCTCAGGCACAATAGATGAATCCATACGGCATGCGGTTACAAAGTTTGCCCACATACATTTTCCGGCTAATGAAAAAGCCGCAGAAAGAATAAGAAAAATGGGAGAGAACCCTGCTCATATATTTGTCACCGGCTGTCCGCGTATAGACGTTGTTAAGGAAATTATTGACGCTAACAGAGCCGGAGAGGGTATTGAGGAGGAGTCTTTCTGGGAAAAATATAAGGGTGTGGGAGGATTCTTTTCACTCAAACGCGAGAAATTCCTCCTTGTCATGCAGCATCCGGTAACGACTGAGTTTGAAGCAAACAGAAGACATATGTCTGAAACATTATCGGCTTTACAGAAACTTAAGATGCCTGTAATAATGCTTTGGCCAAACGCTGACGCTGGCTCTGATGAAATCTCAAAAGAAATCAGAACATTCCGGGAAAAACATAAAACTGACGATTGGCTGCATCTATTTAAGAATCTTCCTATGGACATTTTTATAAGACTTATGGATTCATGCGCTTGCATGTTGGGAAATTCAAGCAGTGCTATACGGGAGGGCGCAATTGTGGGAGTTCCTGCGGTAAATATAGGTTCAAGGCAGTCAGGCAGATGCAGAGGTTTAAATATTATTGATGTTGACTATAATGCAGGGGAGATTTTTGAGGCAGTTAAGGCACAGTTAAGTAACGGCAAATACCCTGCCGACAATCTGTATGGCGATGGAAATGCAGGGACTGAAATAGCAAAAGTGTTATCGGAAACTGATTTAACAAACATTCCTGTACAGAAAAAAATAATGTACTGAAAGGCTGCGAAAAAAATGGAAGTACTTGCCATAATTCCTGCCAGAGGGGGTTCAAAGGGAATACCAGGAAAAAACCTGAGACCATTGTATGGAAAACCTCTTATACATTATACGTTAGAAGCGATAAGGAAAAGCAAAACCATTACTAAAGCAATCCTTACCACAGACAGTGATGAAATTATGGCGGCCTCAAGGGATTTTTCAAAGATTGAGATCCCCTTTAAGAGGCCCCCTGAGCTTGCCCGTGACAATACCCCTATGCTGCCTGTTGTCACACATGCAGTGGAATTTTTAAAAAACTCTCAAAATTACCGTCCCGACTATATTGTGCTCTTACAGCCGACATCTCCGCTAAGAACCCACATTCATATTGATGAAGCGCTGCAACTTCTTTTGATGCACAATGAGGCCGACTCTGTCGTAAGTGTAGTGGAATTACCGCACAATTGTAATCCGTTTTCTATTATGAAATATGACGGAAAATATCTTCAACCGTTTATGCAATACGATGAGAGTAAGAATCTGCGACAGTTAAAACCCCGCTTTTATGCTCGTAACGGGGCTGCCATTTATGCATCTACTTATGAGTGCCTGATGGTAAAAAAGAGTTTCTATGGAGATACCGTGCTGCCGTATTTTATGAAAAAAGAAGACAGTATTGATATTGACGATCAGTTTGATTTTAAGACAGCAGAGTTTTTAATTTCACAAAGGGCGAATAACTTTGCCAGTTAAAGAAGCCTATCCCAAAGTTCTGATTATCTCCCCTTGTGCTTTTAACCATATAACTGGAACAGGTATAACTTTTTCAAATTTGTTCTACGGCTGGCCAAAGGAAAATCTTGCTGTGGCAACCGGTGATACTGTTGAGGTCACAAAAGATATTTGTTCAAATTATTATTTTCTGACTGATGCCGAACTCCCTAAAATGTTTCCGTTTAACATTGTTAAAAATTTAATTTCCGCAAAAAAAAAACAAGACATAAACTATATCCCAAAAAATGTTCAACCCGTTAGCAGTAAAAACGATAGTTTAATACGTACCCTAAGCAGAAAAATATTTGGCAGTGCAGGAGTTCCGGAAACTGCTCATTTAACTCAAAAATTAGCTAAATGGATAGACGAGTTTAAACCCAACGTGATTTATACGATAACAGGCAGCATAGGGTACCCTGAGCTGGTTCTTAAAGTGCACGAAAAGTTTAAAATTCCCATTGTCCTTCACATCATGGATGACGGTGTGATAGCGCCGGTTTTGACCGGAGCCTTTAGTGTCTATACAATGAGAAAATTTGAGGGAACCATTAAATTAATAATGAGTACCGCTTCAAGACGTGTTGCTATTTGCAGGGAAATGGCAGAAGCGTATGAAAAGAGGTATGGGTATTCATTTGATTACTTTCAGAGCACGGTTAGTGATGAACTATTGCTCTTGCCTCCTAATGACAAATCTGTTACTCAGGAAATATGTCTGATTTATTCCGGTTCTATTTTTTCGTATGCTCAACTTGAAAGCTTAAAAGATTGCTGCCGGAGTGTTATTGAATTGTCAAAAGACGGCTACAACATTAGCTTAAATATTTACACTGCTTTGGACATTTATAAGGATATTTCAGATGAGCTGCCGAAATCTGAGGGTGCAGTGCGACTGCATGATGCGCTCTTTGGAAATGAGTGTATGAATGTTCTAAGGGATGCGACGATTTTGCTGCTTCCGGTGAATTTTGACAGAAAAAGCGTAAATTATATAAAACTTTCAATGCCGACAAAAGTGCCTTTTTATCTGGCAAGTGGCACCCCTGTGTTGGTCTATGGCCCATCGGAGGTTGCTCAGGTAAAGTACGCAACTTGCGAGGGCTGGGGATATGTTGTTAACCAAAGGGGAGTGGAACGCATTAAAAAGGGACTTATTGAGTTAATAAACAATAGCGAATTAAGACAAATTCTTTCAAAAAAAGCCCGTGAAATTGCCATGAAAAATCACTCCGACTCTGTGGTCAGAACCAAATTTCAACAGTTATTAAAAAATTGTAACTGATGTTTCTTAAGACACTTATTGTTAACCATTCAAAATTTTTTAATTTGCCCTATTGATTTTCTTTTTTTTGTTATGATAGCATATAATCGAACATAAATGGATGATTATGATAGGTGATTATCTAAAGAAACTGCGGGAAGAAAACGGTGTTTCCTTAGAGGAGATTTCGTCAAGGACTAATATTAAGATAAGCTATCTGTCAGCCCTTGAGTATGAGGACTATAGCGCCTTGCCTTCAGAGCTGTATATCAGGGGGTTTATAACTTCTTATGTTAAATCACTTGAGTTAGACCCTGCAGAGGCAGTCAGTATATATACCGGAAACGGTGGAAACGGTAAAAAACCTCGCAAGAAAGCGCAATTGCCTCAGTGTGTCAAGCCTCTGAAGTTTCAACTCGATGACGTCAAGAGTACATCAAAAAGCAAGACATACTTTTTTCTTACTATTACGCTGTTAATTGTTCTCTCAGTAATTTTAGTGCCTATAATTCTAAACAGCAAGTTAATTAAATAGAGTTTATTTCACTGCTACAGGTTAACCGTTATCCCCTGCCGTTTGATCATGTGGAAGTGTGCCCAAAGCAGTAGTGACATACAAAGAGGAAACCACAGGACGTGCATACTGTAAAACCTGATTAAAGTTGCGCCGTTTAAATCAACTCCTCCCCGTATAAGATACACAATGTGGCGTCCTATGAAAGGTACGGTTCCTCCCATGGATGTGCCCACCTCAGTAGCCCAGTAAGCTTTTTGATCCCACGGCAGCAGGTAGCCAGTAAATCCGGAGGCAAAGGCAAACAGAAGTGTCAGTGAGCCTATAACCCAGTTAAGCTCCTTTGGTTTACTGTACGCTTTGGAAACGAATACCCTCAGTGTGTGGCTAAGTATGAACACTATAATAAAAGTAGCTGACCACTTATGGACAGAGCGTATAAACCAGCCCAAATGCACCTCTCTCTGTATCTTTACGATACTGGAGAATGCCTCGTGTTCTGAAGGAACATAGTACATAGAAAGAAGCAGACCGGTAACTAACAAAAGCAGATAAGACGTAAAAGCAGCCCCGCCAAGACAATAAAAGTAGTTTAACCCATCAGGTAAAATAGCGCGTTTAAGGAACCTCCTGTGAGGCTTCTTTACATGAAACACATTGTCTATCCAATCAAATACTTTTCCCATCCTTAGCAACCTTTCATATTTTAAATCCTACGAAAACCCTTCCGTTTTCCACTTTAAGGGGTAATCTTGTCAGAGGCTCAGGCGGAGGGCCGCCAAGCACCACACCCTCCGTGTCATACCGTCCTCCGTGGCACGGACAGATGAATTCATTCTTGTGCCGGTTATAGGTGACAAGACACCCTAAATGCGTGCAAACAGGCGAAAGCGCATAGATTTTCTTTGTATTGTTAACAATATAGACTACGCCAGCCATGTCTCTTGATAATTTTGACCCTGATTGGTCAGCCTTAAAAAGGTAGTCAACTCTTCTAACTCCTCTTATGGGAAGCGCCTCTTCTTCCATTAAATCAAAAAATGTATATTTCTTCTGCCTTATACCTGTTGGGTATAAAAACCACGCCGTGATAACCGCAACAACTGATGTTGTTAATATAAAAAAACCTTTTATCAGTTTTTTGATAAATTCCCTTCTTACCACTTAAATTTTACCGTCAGGGTTTACTATTTATCATTTCCCTAAGTTCCTTGCCGATTTTGAAATGTAGTATTTTCTTAGCTGGTACGTCAACGACTTCACCAGTTTTGGGATTTCTCGCTTTACGTGCCAACCGTTCTTTCAACCTGAAATTCCCAAAACCCCTTATTTCGATCTTTTCTCCCCTGCCCAGAGCATCCATCATGCTTTGAAAAAATGCTTCCACGATAATTTCAGTCTGACCTCTGGTCAACCCCGGAGCTTTTTCAGTAATCACATTTATTAGCTCTGACTTTGTCATACATCCCCCATTGTTTCTCTATACAAGTATTTCAAAACACTCTTTGCCATTATCTCAAAAAAAATCAAAAACTCATAAGGTAATTTATCTTTAAACCAGGCAGCAGGTTTAAATTAAGCTTACTGGAAAGCAGGTCAGTGAGTGAGAAATCCTCCTTTTTTGACACAACATGCGGTTCTCCCTTAATTCCTGCCATTCTAGCGGCTTCGTATATAGCGTCCTGCAGAGTGCCAAGTTTGTCAACCAGACCAAGGGCAAGTGCCTGTCTGCCGGTAAAAATCCTGCCGTCTGCTATCTCTCTGACCTTCTCTATGGGCATATGGCGTCCCTCAGAGACGGCCTCTATGAACTGGCTGTGTGTGTCATCAAGTACCCCCTGCAAAATTGCCCGCTCCTCTTTGCCAATTCCTCTGTACATGGAGGCAATGTCTTTAAACTTACCGCTTTTTACCACCTCACTGTTTACCCCAACCTTTGACATTAGCCCGCTGATATTTAATGTCTCCATAATTACCCCTATGGAGCCAGTAATGGTACCCTGATTGGCTATGATTTTTGTTGCCGGAGCAGATATGTAGTAGCCTCCGCTTGCTGCCAGGGAACCCATTGAAACCACCACGATTTTCTTTTTCCCAGTGGTCTTTTTTATCTCACTGTATATCTCCTGAGACGGCACCACTGCTCCACCTGGACTGTTTACTCTCACCACTATGGCCTTTATTGATGAGTCTTCCCTGTACTTTTTCAGCTCCTTAACTGTCTCTTTGGAACTTAATATGACCCCCTCAACTTTAACAAGCGCCACCTTCTCACCCAACGGTACATCGTTGGAAAGCGTTGCAAGCACAAAGGCCACTGCCACTAATGTTATAAAGAGTCCCAGAAAAAACAGCATGATTTTTCTGTTCTTAGTCATCCTCTGTGCTACTTGCCCTTTAGCCCCAACATACTTAAGCCGATTTTTCTCTGTTCAAAATCAAGCTTTATGATAGTTGCCACAAGGGAACTGCCCTCAGTGTAATCCTCGTCCCCGTTTTTAACCACCTCTGAGGCATACACCAATCCCTCGACACTGTCCTCTATTTCTACAAAAAGGCCAAACTCGGTCACTCGCAGTACCTTGCAGTTGACGTTGTCGCCGACTTTAAATCTCTGCGGAATATCGCTTACCCACGGATCTGGTTTCATCTGTTTGATTCCCAGAAGCATCCGCTTTTTCTCAGGCTCCAGAGATAACACCACAGCCTCCACCTTCTGTTTTAACCTAAATACCTCAGACGGATGCTTTATGTGCTTAGTCCACGATATGTCAGAGATGTGAATCAAAGCATCCACACCCTCAGGCATTCCGACAAAAACCCCAAAGTCAGTAATTGTGCGGACTTTTCCGACTACTTTCTGCCCAACCGCATATTTCTGCGCTACAACCTCCCACGGCTTGGGTTTAAGCTGCTTAATGCCCAGTGATATACGCCTTTGAGCATTCTCTATCTTAAGTATAACAGCGCTGACCTCTTGCCCTATCTCCAGATATTTTGACGGATGTCCGGGTCTCGGTGACCAGTCAAGCTCTGAGACATGGACAAGCCCCTCCACTCCATCCTCAAGCTCTACAAAAGCGCCGTAATCTGTTATCCCCACAACCTTGCCTTCAACGGTGTTACCCTCAGTGTATCTTGCATCAATGTCTATCCACGGGTCGGCTTTTTTCTGCTTGTAACCCAGTGTGACTTTCTCTGTCTCCGGCTCATACTTAAGCACCAGGACGTCTATCACGTCGCCGACTTTGAAATAATCCGACGGATGGTTTATCCTGCCCCATGATATGTCTGAGATATGCAAAAGGCCATCCACCTCTCCAAGATCAACAAACACGCCGTAATCGGTTATGTTTTTAACCGTACCGGAGAGAATCTCACCCTCTTTGATAAGCTCAAGTGTAGTGCTTTTCTTTTTGTGTCTCTCCTCTTCTATCACAGCACGCCGTGACACTATTACGTTGTTGAGTTTGTTGTTGAGTTTGAGTACTTTAAACCTGCAATTTTGCCCGATAGCGTCGTCATACGATTTCAGCTGCTTTACGTCATACTGTGACCCCGGTAAAAAAGCCTTTACGCCGGATATATCAACAAAAAAGCCCCCCTTGGTTTTCTCCACAATTTTGCCCTCAAGGACTGTACCCTCCTCTAAAGAACGCTGAAGACGCTTCTGGGTTTTAAGAATCTTCGCTTTGCTCTTTGAAAGAGTAATTGTGCCCTCGGAGTCTTTTATGGAGGAGACCAGCACTTCTATGTCACAGCCCTCCTTTAACTCTTGAAGCTCATCCTCTGTGAAGTCGTCTATCGGAATAAACCCCTCCGATTTATAGCCGATATCCACTATAATGGCGTCGTGTTTTTTAGATACCACCTTGCCGGTTAGTATCATGCCTGGGCTTATGCTTTTAAAAGTCCCGGCGTAGAGCTGTTCTAAGTCGTTATTCTGTAATTCCATTACCTGTTATGCCCCCTATATGATTAATTCTTTCTACTATCTCATTAATTATCCAATCCGGAGTAGAAGCGCCGGCAGTTATCCCAACATGCTTAACTCCGTCAAACCATTCCGGTATAAGCTCGTCAGAGGTCTCTATGTGGTGTGTTTTTACATCCAGAACGCGGCAGTGGTTGGCAAGTTGGGTGGTGTTAGCACTGTTTTTGCCGCCGGCTATTATCATCACGTCAACTTGTGAGGATATTTCACTTGTCTCCTTAAGTCTGAGCGCTGTGGAGTTACATATTGTATTAAAGACTTTCAACTCTTTGACTTTGTCTACAATATTTGAGAGTAATTTTTCCAGTGCAGATACCGGCTGAGTCGTTTGAACGACAACACCGACTTTCATTTTCAGTTTACCTGGCATCTCGCCTTCTTTCAGCACAACAGCATCTGTGCCGGCATAACTCATGATTGACTTTACCTCCGGATGGTCTCTGTCTCCGAGCACTATCACCTGATAATTTTCTTCTCTTAAGAGTTTAGCATATTGCTGAGCTTTTTTTACAAACGGACACGTTGCATCCACAATTTCAAGTCCGGTGGTTGAAATCTTTTCATACATGTCAATCGGGATGCCGTGTGTACGGATTATCAGCGATTTTACACCGGGCTCAGGCTCTGTCACACACCTAAGCCCCTTTTCAGCTAACCGCTCCACCACCTGCGGGTTATGAATTATAGGGCCAAGGGTGCACACCCCGTCTCGCTTTGAAGCCATATCAAAGGCAATATCCACCGCCCTCTTAACGCCAAAGCAAAAACCGGCGCGCTTTGCCACAGTTACTTTCATGCAAGTTCTCTCATTATTTCACTTAGCACTGTCTCAATATCCTTATGGGATGTGTCTATCTCTATGGCATCGGGGGCTTTCATAAGTGGCGCTACCGTACGCTCTGAATCCCTCTTATCCCGCTCCTGTACATCTTTAAGGGCATCAGCAAAACTTATTTTGCCGTTTAACTGATTGAACCGCCTCTGTGCTCTTATATCCTCATTTGCCGTTATAAAGAACTTACTACTGGCATCAGGAAACACAACCGTAGCCATATCCCTGCCCTCTGCCACAAGGTCTGCTCCGCTGCCGGCTTTTTTCTGCAACACCAGCAAAAAATCCCTAACCACCTTTTTTGATGAAAACACAGACGTATAATGCCCTGTCTCCGGTGTTCTGATACGCTCTGAGACATCTGCCTTATCAAGATATACTTTGCCATTAGAAAACTCTATATGTGTGTCTTTTAATATGTTCATAATTTTATCATCAGAAGCTCCGCCGTCAAGGCCTGCCAACATAAGTTTAAGGGCAAGTGCTCTATAAAGAGCGCCAGAGTCCAGATAATCATACCCCAGACGTTTGGCTAGCTCCTTAGCTACCGTGCTTTTTCCGGCCCCGGCAGGGCCGTCTATGGCTATCACTTTTTTAGGCATAATGCTTAAACGATTAATCTCCTTAAATTTTCAAAAAAACCCGGATACGATATTTCCACAGAGGATATCCCACTTATAGTTGTCTCTCCTTTTGCAATGAGAGCGGCTATGGACAGAGCCATCGCTATGCGGTGATCTCCGTGGCTTTCAACTACTGCGCCATGAAGCTCCTGAGGACCCTCTATTGCAACTCCATCAGGGTATTCCTCAATAACGGCTCCCATTTTTCTTAACTCACCAACCATCGCTTTTATTCTGTCCGATTCTTTGACTCTTAACTCCTCAGCTCCCCGTACCTCTGTAACTCCATGAGCACGGAGTCCAAGCACACACAGGATGGGGAATTCATCAATCAGTGCGGGAATATCGCTGCGACCGAGCGTTATAGCCTTTAAGCCGTCGGTGTATTTAACACATATATCCCCTTGTGGCTCATCCCTGTGGTCGCCGTCAATCTGAACTGCTGCATTTGCTCCCATATTGTTAAGTGCATCAAGAAACCCTGTCCTTGTCTTGTTTAACCCAACACCCCTTACCACTACCTCGGAGTCTGCAACAAGAGCAGCTCCGGCAAGAAAAAAAGCGGCTGAGGATATATCCCCTGGCACTGTTATCTCAGAGCCGGTTAATTTATTTGTGCCATCAATTTTTATGCGAAGCCCGTCAACAGATATATTTGCCCCAAAAGTTTTAAGCATACGTTCGGTATGGTCACGTGACTTAACTGACTCAATGACAGTTGTACGTCCTTCCGCATTTAAACCAGCCAATAGCAATGAGGACTTGACCTGTGCCGAGGAAATTGGCATTTTGTATGTTATTCCGGTAAGTTTGCCGCCTTTTACTGCTATTGGAGGATACCTGCCATCCTCCCGCCCCATAAACTCAGCTTTCATCAGTCTCAGCGGTTGAGTAACTCTTGCCATTGGCCTGTTTCTAAGGGAACTGTCCCCTGTCAGCACCGAAAAAAAACTGCACCCGGAAAGTACCCCCAGTAAGAGTCTCATCGTCGTTCCTGAGTTCATGCAATCTATTACATCAGCTGGTTCTTTTAGTCCTTTTAAGTCCCGTCCAGCAATAACGAGTTCATTTTTGCGCTCTGTTATATCTACTCCGAGCGCTCGGAAGGCATTTAGAGTAGCCTCAGGGTCACGGGCACTGAGGAAATTCTTAACATAAGAGGTGCCATTGGCAATAGATGAGATAAACACTGCCCTGTGTGATATGGACTTATCCGGCGGTGGTCTAAGCTCTCCTTTTAAGCAGCCGGCTTTTGACAAGGTTACGTTCTCAGACATTGTCTATACAATCCTCTATGTTTGTGTGTAAGGAGTCATTCATTTTTTTTCTCAATGCTCTTGCATTGTCAAATTCCTTAATGAGACCGTCTTTGCTTGAATTTTTTATATGAGTTAATATTGTGTTTAGTTTATCAATGTATATAGTGATGTGAGAAGTAATATTTTCGTTGTTTAGAAGACATATGTCACTCCAGATTTCCGGAGAGCTCCCTGCTATCCTTGTAGTGTCTTTAAAACCCTTACCGGCGTATTCAAAAAAACCGTCATTAATTTCTGCGACAACATTGACCATTGCGTATGCGGCGATGTGAGGCAGGTGGCTTATGGAGGAGAAAATCTCGTCGTGTTTTTCAGGAGTCAGTGTTTTAACCGAACATCCTATACTGCTCCACAGATTTTTAACAGTTTCAAGGGCAGTGAGGTCGGTTTTATCTGTAGGAGTTACAATGCAGAGGGCATTTTTATAGAGCTTGCCGGAGGATGCTTTCATGCCGGATTGGTCTTTGCCTGCAATTGGGTGGGCTCCCACAAAATGCACACCTTTTGGCATAAGTCCTTCAAGTGTGTAAACTAAAGAGCCCTTTACAGAGCCCACATCTGTCAAAATAGCGCCTTGTCTTAAATGCGGACTGATTTCTGTAACAAATCTCTCAAATGTGCCAACCGGTGTAGCAAGAATAATCAAGTCAGCACCACTTGCCAGGCCGCTTAAGGTCATATCATAACAGTCTATTATCCCATTTTTCGTAGCCCACACCAGGGCGGCTTCATCTCTGCCAAAGCCGCATATCTTACGTGCGATGCCAAGTGTTCTGACCGCTCTGGCAAAAGACGCGCCCATAAGCCCTACGCCAAGGATTGCTATCTTTTCAAAGTACAATAAAACCCCTGTTTACCTTTATATTTCCCGTCCAACAGCTGCCGCTATTGGTTTTAACTGCTGCATCATGGTACTAAATACCTCCGGTTTTAGTGATTGCTCACCATCAGAGAATGCCTCCTCAGGATTTGTATGAACCTCTATAATAAGTCCGTCTGTTCCAGCTGCTACAGCAGCCAAAGACATTGGAGGCACAAGATCCCAGCGTCCAACAGCATGTGAGGGATCCACTATAACCGGCAGATGGGTTAACTGCTTAAGCACCGGAACACAACTTAAATCCAGCGTGTTTCTTGTAGTAGTCTCAAACGTTCTGATGCCTCTTTCACACAGTATCACTTTATGGTTACCGCGTGACATTATGTACTCGGCAGCCATCAGCCATTCCTTAATGGTGGCACTCAGTCCGCGTTTAAGTAATACAGGTTTATCGCAAGAACCAACCTCAAGAAGGAGGCGGAAATTCTGCATATTCCTGGTTCCTATTTGTATTATATCTGTGTACTTTAGCATAGTGGGCAGGTCCCTGGGATCCATTAGCTCTGTCACAATGGGCATACCTGTTTTTTCCCGTGCCTCGGCTAAGATTTCAAGCCCCTCCTCACCCATCCCCTGAAATGTATATGGTGATGTGCGCGGCTTATATGCTCCCCCTCTTATAAAGGAGGCTCCGGCCTGCTTTACCAGTTGCGCTATCGAAATTAATATATCACGGCCTTCTATGGCACAAGGCCCGGCAATTACCGGTATTTTATTCCCGCCGATTTTTATCCCTCGCACGTCTATTACTGTGTTTTCTTTCTTAAAGTCACGGCTGGCAAGCTTATAGGGTTTAACGATGCGCATAACATCCTCAACTCCGTGCATAGAGCGGATAGCGTTAACCTCATCGTCGGAAAATTTCGACGTATCCCCTATGACTCCTATCACTGTTCGCTCGGTACCTTTTGAGATGTTCACTGTCAGCCCCTTACTTTCAACTTTCTTAACTAAGTTGTCTATGGAATCCTGTGAAGCACTCTGTTTTAATACTATTATATCCATCTTTTATATAACCTCCTTGAAAATTCTAATGAAAGATTCATTTTCCTCTGGTAATCCCACAGTTACCCTTAGTGCGTTTTCACCCATAGGGCGTACTATCATACCTTTTTGCAGCATTTTTTTATATATCCCGTTCGCATCTTTTTTTACATCTATATATATAAAGTTGGTTTGAGTCTTAGTGAAATCCACATTCATTTTAGATAGTTCACTATAAAGAAACGCTTTCCCTGCCTCATTTATGGCAACTGAGCCGGTAACGTGTTGAGTATCGGTAAGGGCTGCAATGGCTGCAGCCTGTGCGAGTGAGTTGGTATTAAAGGGCTCTCTGACTTTGTTCATCTCGTTTATTATCTCTGGATTTGCTATGCCGTAGCCGATTCTGAGTCCCGCCAGCCCATATATCTTTGAGAAAGTCCTCAGTATTAAAATGGCCTTGCCGCTCTTAAAATGCTTTATGCTGTCAGCATAAAAACTGTCCGCTACGTACTCAAAATAGGCCTCATCAACCACCACAAGGATGTCGTCTCTGACTTGTTCCATAAAGCCATCAAACTCCTCTCTTGTTACAATAGTGCCGGTAGGGTTATTGGGGTTAGCTATAAATAAAATTTTTGTTTTTTTTGTGATTTTAGCGGCCATTGACTTAAGATCATGGCGTTTGTCGGCAGTGAGAGCAACAGCAACCGGCACGCCGTTAACCTTCTGAGTGGAATTATGATACACGACAAAGGACGGATGCCCCATTACGGCCTCATCGCCTGGCTGCATAAAGGTTCGCGCCGCTATATCCAGTAGTTCGTTTGAGCCATGTCCAATTATTATCTCCTCGTGGCGGACATTTAAGTGAAGAGACAGGGCAGAAATCAAGCGGTAACTACCACCGTCCGGATAGCGGTTTACAGTGGCAATAACTCTCTGTGCCTCTGCTATTGCAAGGGGTGAGGGCCCAAGGGGGTTTTCGTTTGAAGCCAGTTTTATGGAGCCTTTGATTCCCAGTTCCCTTTCCAGCTCCTCAATGGGCTTTCCCGGCACGTAGGGATTAATATCTGTTATATGTTTCGGTGCTTTAATCAAAACCCTAAAGATCCCCATTTACCACAGTAATATTTCATCCTGAATTGACGGCTTAAAAATAATGGTTTGAAAAGGTGTCTATTTTTCAATCGTATCCACCTGGGGATACGACCCTAAAATCTTTAAAAAAGTGCTTTTCTTTTTAACGGCAATGAGTGCTTTTTTGACTTTCTTATCCTCAATATGTCCCTCAAATTCAGCAAAAAATATGTACTCCCACGCCTTCCTTTTAGATGGCCTGGATTCTATCATAGTGAGATTTATGTTTTGTTTTTTAAACGGGGTAAGAATATCGTAGAGGGAGCCCGGCTGGTCCTTAGCGGAAAACATGATAAGTGACTTGTCGTGGCCGGAACGCTCCTGTGAATCTTTTGAAATCACAAGAAACCTTGTCACATTGCCTTTAATATTTTCGATATTTCTTTCGATAAAGTTTAAATTATAGATTTTAGCGGCAAGATCACTGCTAATTGCGGCAGCACATTCCTCCCTTGAGGCAGTATCGGCAGCCTGTGCTGTACTTGTGGCATCGAAAATCGGAATTCCTAACATATTTTCCTCAAGCCACTTTCTGCACTGTGCTGTCACCAGAGGAAATGAGTAAATTTTCTTTATCTCAGACCGTTCACAGCACTTAGAGAGCAGGTGGTGGTGAACGGACAAAAGAATCTCAGCATAGACACTGAGGTCATAATCAATAAACATGTCAAGAGTGTAATTTATAGCGCCCTCATTGGAATTTTCTATTGGCACGACACCAAAGACGGCCGTTCCTGTGGCTACGTGTTCAAATACCTCTCTTATGCTGCCCGTGGGCAGGTACGAGCACGAGGAGCTGAAGTATCTCATCGTGGCCATATGTGTGTAGGTTGCCTGTGGCCCGAAATATGCGACAGTTAGCGGCTTTTCCAGAGAAAGAGTTGCGCAGAATACCTCTTTGAATATTATCTTTAGTGTGTCGTTTGGGAAAATTCCCTTGTTTGTCTTTACAAGACGCTCAATAATCTCTCTTTCCCTTTGGGGATTATAGAATTCAAGTTTATGGTTTTTCTTTATTTCAGCAATTTCAAGCGCTATCCTGGCTCTGTCATTTAGAAGCTCCAAAATCCTTTCGTCAATTACATCTATTTTCTCTCTTAAAGGTGTTAATAAATTGTTATCCATACCATCCAATCCCTTCCTTACAATTAGTTATAGTAACAAATATTTATCTTTTAATTCAAGTATATTTTATTTTTTATAAAATTTTTTTATAAGTATAGTGAATGAAGGGCAGAAAACAAGAGATGAGCGAGGCTGAGCCGTATTAGTAAGATGTTAGAGTTATACCTGATCCCCTTGAGGTAACTGTAGCACCACCACAAAGCGGTGGTGCTACAAAATAATAAAGACCTATTTATTTTCTAGTTGTCCTGAGACAACTAATCCTCGACTACCAAAACGTGGATTCAAATAAGTCTCTTCAATACTGAACCCACCGGATTTTGCCCCTGCTGCAAATGGCACAGAAAGTTCTCCGGAATAGGACTCAGCAGCTTTTCCACAGTCATCATTAGTTGGTGAGGAAAACTCTTTTCTGACGTCACCTACCCAGACCGTAACTTTAAGTGTTGAATAAAAACTGCCATATTGTGAGTTACAAATAGGTTTTGTAGCCTTTACCGTCCATTTGACACTGAGTGGTCCTGTCCCAAGACGTCCAGAAATGCTGCGAGAATTCGTGAAACCGTCTGAATCCTTGCTTGCAGTAGCAGTGGCTCCGCTTACGCTGTAAGTAATCTGCAGGCCGTTGAAAGGACTATTAGGAAAGGTACCGCTAATCTGACCTGAACCGGAGCCAGTTGGAGCGTTTCCACTAAGCGCATCCTTTTTCCCTTCGTCTGCGGTGCCCGATGTCTGTGTATTCGTAGTCTCATCTTTTTTAGGCTTTTTAGTGTCGGTGGGAGCTGGCACGATGTTAGTTTTTGCTGTATCAGTTTTCGCGGCCTGGGGTTTCGCCGTCGGGGCGGTGTTTTTTCCTGCCGCCAGTTGTTCCTTATACTTAAGCCATTTTTCGTGGATTTGTTCCGCCGTCATCCCTTGCATTTTAGGAGTGGACATTTCTTTGAACTGTTGCTTGGCCTCCCTTTCACCAAGCCAGTCTTTTAGACCGGAGGTAACTTTGGCAGCAGTTGCGTCCCAGGCCTCGCTGGCAAGATAACCGGCCGCAGCCCCGCCGGCAATAGTACCTGCAGGCCCTAATGAAGTGCCTAAAACGCCACCAGCGGCAGAGGCAACGGTTGACACTGCCCATTTGCCGACGCCATCCGCTATGGTGATGAAACCCTGTGAATAAGACCCTTCAGCCATTTCGCCTGCAGCCGTGGAGGCATAACCAGCGTGATCGATGAGTTTGCCGCCAAACCCAAGTGTATTACTGGCACCTTTAAGATTGTCTCGGATTTCCAAATGGCTGGCAATGGTGGCGGATGATGCGCCCATTTTATCGGCACGCCATGCGGCGGCATGCTGGGCAAGTGAGGAACTGTCAACTGCATGTGCTGTAACCTCCCTGGTCAGGGAGATCATTGACCCGCCTACGTTGCCGTTGGCGAAATTGTTGATTCTGTTAACAGCATCACCTTGTGCATGGGCGATAGCAGGTGAGGTTAAGCAACTGACGGCCAATGTCACATAGCAAACACAAATGAAAAGAAATGGAAAACTAAAATGTACAGGTTTCACGCTGCGTATTTTCTTAATGTGCATCATAACTGCCTCCCTATCTTAACCAGCTCCTTCATTTGACCGATATAGGACGCCGAGAAACTGTGGTTTATAAAGTGCGCCTGACGCAGGCCGTATTTACCCTGGCTGGTCTGCAACCAGAGCACAAGAACATTGTTAGGGTCTATAGGGTGGCTGAGAAAAATAAAACAATCATTCGGAGTTTTAAGAACAGAAACCACCTTGAACATTCCAATTTTTTTATTGTTGGCCTTGATGAAATCAAATGTCTCCTGAGAGGTCTGAGGGATGGTAGCAATCAGCTGAGTAAAATCTCCCATTTTGATGCTGCTCAACAGGTAGGAGGCGGCATCACGGTAAACCTCAAACTTCTTGTCATCCTCGTAACGAACGAGTGCTGTGATGGCGCGCTCAAAACGCAGATTGGCTGCCACAATCATGGCTCTGGCCACCTCCTTATTTTGCGTATTTTTATCGAAGCTACGCACCTGTTTTATAAAAGGTGAATTCCTATCAACCTTCCCGCTGTTAGAGAATATGTTTTCAAAAGCGACCAACGTTTCACCAACGGCAATCTGGATGGCCAGAAGCGGTGTGATGGTTACAGAGTTGCGTTCCCAAAGCGGCTGTGCCTCAAAGGGGGTCTTACCATATTGGCGGATATAGTCGCCCAGTATCAGTTCGGCGCGGGTTATAACGAATCGATTTTTATCGTATTCCCAGAGCGTTATTATGGCGGTGTCGCTCCATGGATGATAAAAAAGGACAACATGTGTTTGTTCCATAAGGTGGACAACGGTGTATGTAGCGGTGGCAATGTAATATTTCCAGCCAACGCCAGGAGGCGTCTCGGTAAACAAAGCGCTCTCAATGTCAGTAAACTCCTTGAGGTTGGAGACTGAACTATATTTTTTGAGCGCCGCAATGGGATCTTCTATAGCTTCAAGACGGAAATTTCTTATAGATTCAATAATTTGTTTAGAAGCCCCCTTCTGGCCTTGAGGCGATTCTTTTTTCACGCTATGAGGCGATGTTTCAGCTTCAACTCCTTTGATTTCAAGCATTCCCCTTCCACCCGATTGCCCATTCTGAGCCCATGTTGCAGGGTCGGAGTCAATCACGGTATATGACCCCGCAGGAATAACCACATTAGGGTTTGCTATCCAGTTTGCATTTGGCACACCACCCTGACCAGGCGTGGTACTCACACCCCATGGCCCGAACATTTTACCGTCTGCTGACCGCAGTGCAATAGTTCCGCCTGCTGGTGTTCCCCTGCCATTATTCCAATGATATGTCATCACATAGGTGATTTTATAGGACTTTGATATGTTGAATACGGTTTGCTGAGTTGGCCCATTACCAACACCACCCGAATTCATCACACTAAGAATAGTCTCCTCCTTGACGCCATCTGCTTCTGTTAATGATGCCATGATAACAACCAGAAACAACGACAACACAGATACAACTAATGATTTTACGCGTATCATTTAAATCCTCCTTAACAACTGTCCCTGAATCACCGACAAAAAAAGTAAAAGACCTCGTTGGCACCCGTGGATACGGGATGTTAGAATAAGTTACCAGACAAAAAACTAACACCAACGAGGTGAACGTATTATGGCACAAGGGACACTGA
>JADFXG010000025.1 GCA_015233895.1 Nitrospirota bacterium
TACCTTACTCTATCCGCTTTGTCAAGTCTTTTTTCGGGTAATGTCCGCCTTAAACCCCACTCCCCTAAAGGTGATTCCCCTACTGCACGGGGAATGATTCCCCGTGACCCCCGGTTTTGTTGTTAACGTTTGGATAGGTAGAGTTTAAAGGTTACCTTGCTCCCCACCATCGCCTTTTCTTTTTTACAGACAACCACCTGTCTATTATCTCACCGATAATGCGTATTTGACAGGCAGTAAGTTGTCCAGTCTTATATTTTTTGAGGCATTCATGATTTCAATGCCTACTATTTTATCACCGGTTCCAATATCAAGAACTACATCTTCTGATACCCGCGTGTTTACAACTTCTTGTGTCATATCATCTAATCTGAGATAAAGTACATCTCCCTTGTCATCATATGAAACATTCATTCAAACCTCCCACTTTCCATAAAAAACATAAACCGTTATTGTTATTATAATATTTTCCTCTACAGTATAAAACACCTCAACCCTCTTGTGTTCATAGTATTTGTTTAAACGAATCTGTTTGTAGAAAATATTTTGTATTTACCGTTCTTTCCGTATTTTGCCAAAACAGGGAAGCCTGTCTTTATGACATCTATTATCTCAGCTTCACATGTACCTCGCTCCATTGCTCTTTTTAACGTATGTTGCTCTATTCGTATTTCCATATCTGACAGCCCGGCATCTCCCACATATTACAATCTCAACATTAGCACATGTAGCAATGAAGGTAAGCGTAAATCTTTAAGGCTCTTTCACGTTTTGAGTGGGTGAAAAACGTTATAGAGCCTATATTTTTAAATAGTATTCTATCGGGAGTTTTTAAACAAAGGTGAAAAATAATTACCGACCTGTTTGCCGAGAGATTTAAATATTGTTTTCAAAAAAAGCCTGGTAGCTCTTGTTCTTGGGTTATCCGCTACCGCATCTATAATCATCAACTCATCCACAAGGTCCTCCTTGCAAAGTCTCTTTGATCCCTCCAACATTGTAATAGACGGGCAAAGACTTGTCCATGCTATTAAGAGTGTTATATACAAAGAATCAACACCATCCTCAGAAGCCATTTTGCTCTTGGAGTAAACATGTTCTAAAAAACTCGGTTCCTTAAAAATCATCTTCCTTTCATCCAGCCTCGATTGCCTCAGGAATGTGGCAACACTTGTATAATGGTCTCCCTCCTCCATGATGACTAACTGATGAAAGTTGCATAACGTACAATCCTTTAGCTTTTGAGCCATTGTGCCCTTGGGCTTACCACCACAAAGAGTGCCCGCTATTGCCCAACACGATCTGCCGCCATTCTTTCCCCCGTGAAATCCATCCAGACGACTCTCCAGTGGTACAGGACATACACCTAATTCATACACTTTTGCACCACCAACTTCTCTTTGGCAGTTGTTGTATTCCCAGCAATTTAATTTAATGTCATTCATAATATTACCTCGGTTTTTTTGTAATAACCTTACTAATAATAACACAAAAGATATGAAAAAAGTTTAATGAGTTAGTAGCCACATTTAGCTGATTGTCTTTCCAATAATATTTTGCACTTCTTGAGTGTACTGGCCGTGTGTTTCGTAAAGAAAAAGCGGGGGCTCTATTGTCAGTTCAGGTTTTCCCTCTTTGACCGCCTCCATTAAATACATCTTTGCCTCAGTTTCCGTGTTGGAATGAACAAATCTTATTCGTTTAGGCTCAAATTTATTTTTTTTCAGAATTTCTATGGTCTCAACAAATCTGGATGGATGGTAAATAAAAACAAGTTTCCCCTTACCTTTAAGCAAGTAAAAGGCGGAGTTAACAAGTTCATCAAAAGTGATTTTAAGTTCATGTCTTGCAATCGCTTTTTCCATATCCGGACAAATCATACCGCTTACCGGTTTGCGGAATGGGGGGTTTGATACAACTATGTCAAAACTGTTTTGGCTAAAATACCCGTTTACTGTTCGTATATCGCGCATGTGAACAGTAATGTTGTCATCGAGAGCGTTAATTTCAACATTTCTTTTTGAAAGTGCCGATAACTCCTCCTGAATTTCTACTAAGTGGACGCCGGATTTTGTAAATTTTTTGGCAAGCAGAATTCCGATAATCCCTGAGCCTGCCCCAAAGTCAGCTATTAACTTTGTATGAAATCCACCCCTTACGAAATCACAAAGCAGCAACGAATCAATGGAAAACCTGTATCCACGCTTTCTTTGATATATTTTTATATCCTTAATGAAATCAAGCGTCAGCATGTACCCCAATCAAGGATTCAGAATATAAATTTGTGGTTTATTGATTCTTCTAAAAAGTAACGGAACTGTCAAGAAACTCAAGGAATTCTTTTGATGGTAATGGTTGGGAGAAAAGGTAGCCCTGTGCCTCATCGCATTTAAGCGCCCGCAAAAACTCCAACTGCTCATATGTTTCAACCCCCTCTGCAGTGACGTCAAGTTTAAGGCTGTGAGACATGGCTATTATGGCAGTAGATATTGCCTCATCATCGGGGTCGGTCGTTATATCTCTTACAAATGATCTGTCTATCTTAAGCCTGCATATGGGAAACCTTTTTAAATAACTCAAAGACGAATACCCCATACCAAAATCATCAATAGCAACGTGTATGCCCTTGTCCCTGACATTGCGCAGCACCTTTATGGCCTTCTCGGCATCCTCCATCACTATGCTTTCGGTTAACTCCAGTTCAAGAAGTTCAGGACTTAACTGCGTTTCTTCAAGAATATCCTCTATGGTTTTTATAAGGTTTTCCGCCCTGAATTGCTTGACTGAGAGGTTTACCGCAATTACGATAGGGGGGTAGCCTGCCCTCTGCCATGCAATACTTTCCTTACATGCTGTCCTTAGTACCCACTCTCCTATTGGTATAATTAATCCGGTTTCCTCAGCAAGAGGAATAAACTCCACAGGAGAGATTATGCCATGCTTGGGATTTAACCAACGAATTAATGCCTCAGCAGCACAAACTTTACCGGTTGTAAGGTTTATTTTGGGTTGGTAATATAGGACAAATTCGTTTCTTTCTAACGCTTTTCTCAGGTTGTTTTCAAGCTTAAGGCGTCTTAACGCTCTTGAGTTCATCTCTGTGTTGAAAAACTGATAGTTGCTTCTACCCCTTTCCTTAGCTTGATACATAGCGATGTCAGAGTTTTTCAGAAGCGTATCTATATCGTCTCCATCACTGGGATAAATACTTATGCCTATGCTAGCGCCTACAAAACAATCATGTCCGTCAAGTAAAAAAGGCTCGGAAAGTGTCTCAATAATTTTTTCAGCCACAAAAGCTGCATCCTGCACTTTTTTTATAAACGGCAGGATTATAACAAACTCATCACCTCCCACATGGGCCACAGTGTCGGTATCCCTGACACAGTTGGGAAGTTTCTTGGCAGTTTGTTTCAGAAGCAAATCTCCCATATCATGCCCCAGTGTGTCGTTGATGTGCTTAAAACCGTCAAGATCTATAAACAACAGGGCAAACATCTGGTTGTATCTGCGTGAGTGGCCCAGCGTGTGGCTCAATCTGTCGTAAAAGAGCGTTCTGTTGGGCAAATCCGTAAGTGAGTCGAAATGGGCAAGGTATTGAAGGCGCTGTTCCGCTATTTTTCTTTCTGTTATGTCTAATCCCGTTAATACTACGTATTCAACCTGACCACTGTCTTCATTTAAAAGTGCTGTATTTGACCATGTTATCAATCTCTGTTGGCCATTTTTAGTAAGCATGAAATTTTCAATGCTAAGAGGATATTGACCATCTACAATTTTAGCAAAATCCACTTTAAACGGCTCCACATCCTCTTTTCTTAGCAGGGACTCCCATACACATTTTCCCTGCAGCTCGTCAAAGGAATAATTTGTGGTAGTCTCACACATCCTGTTAAAGCGCACAATTGAACCATTTACATCTGAAACAATGACAAGAGCGCCCACTATGTCTAATATAGCATCAAGCAAATGAATATCAGAATTACTGCTGCCTGTCAAAACAGCCTCAAAGTCCCCTGTAAATCTATGCACTACAGTTGTCTCCTCTGTAGTGCTGTCTTTTTGCTCTTTATCCACATCTATCCCAATTCCTTTCATTCTTATAAACTGACCAATTCTGTATTACTAATTATATATTATAACAAATAAAAATAGTTTTAAGGTTTTAATTTACACGTATAAAATAAAAATCTTTTAACCTCCCCCTATAATCTTTCTGGCCTCACCTATTCTCATGGTTATTTTTTTCCCGTCGAGATGTTCAAGAAAAGGGAGAGCGTACTTTCTTGAGGTTTGCAAGAGGTCTCTGAATTCGGAAACACTTATCTCGGTTTTGTTCTTTGAGAATTCCTTTAATGCTGTAAGCATCTTACTGTGGTCTTCTTTTAAAAGGTAAATCGAATCGTTTATTCTGCTAACTGTCCCGTCTGAGGCCATAAGTTTCAAAATATCTGTAATTGCATTTAATTTTAACGAAAGCTTTGATGCTATTTCATCTTTAAGGGGAGGCTGAAATCCCGCAGCCTTAAGCATTTTAACTATCGCCGTACGGACATTTTCATCATCTGCGGTAAGGGTGGGATTAAAAGACTTTAACCGCACAATGTCTTTGTCTGATACCAACAGTGGAAAAGAAGGTAAAATTTTAAAAAACGCTTTTGAATCAACCGCTTTAAACTTTCCACAAAGCTCATCTTTAGAAATCCCTGCTTTAAGTGGATTAGATTTATGGAAATCTTTGAGTATTGTTGCTACTTTTGACTCCAGAGCCTTTATCATTTCCATATGGTACAAAATCTCTGAAACTTCTACAATTGTACTGCTTTTCTTTAATTTTTCAATGGCAGCATCAATTTGTTTGACATCCTCATTAATCCAGCTGTGCAGTTGTTTGCGGGTAAAGCCAGACTGAGCCACTCGTCTGATTTTCTCTGAAATTTTTTGCTCCAATGTGCCTTTTTCATAAATCTCAAGGCTTGTCATGTCTTTTCCTCTGAGTGGTGGTAAAATATCAAGTACAATCCCTCCGCCTATGGTCTCAACCGGAGAGAATCTCCTTATGATAAATCTGTCATTAACCATTGCCGTTATGGGCTCTTTCAGTCGTATCTGACAGTATGCGCTCTCAACGGGCAGGATTTTCCCTCCGCCATGGACTATCACTCTTGCAGTTAACTCTGATGTCCCTATATGAAAATGGACGATTGCCTTACCATCAAGGGCAATAGCATCCTTTAGCAGAGTGATTTTAACATCAATCCGCCTGGTTGTAATCCCTCTGTTTTGTTCAGTCAGGAGATTGCCCCGGCTTAACTCAACCCTGTCAACTCCCTGAAGGTTTACTGCAAGCCGCTGACCAGCAAAACCTGTGGTTATCGGCTGGTTATGGCTATGCAGTCCCCGCACTTTTGTCTTAATCCCTGATGGATGTATCTCTATGTGGTCATCAACTCTTACCATCCCTGATATTGCCGTTCCGGTTACAACAGTGCCAAACCCTTTTAGAGTAAAAACCCGGTCAACCGGAAGACGGAATATCCCGCCATTGGATTTCGGCAGTGTTTGCATTGCAAGGACACCGATCATTTTTTTCAGATTGTCAATATTAGTGCCGTCTTTAACGGATACCGATATAATTTCGGCATTCTCTAAAAACGTGCCACGCACAAACCCCCGGACGTCCTCAAAAACCAATGACAAAAACTCTGAGTCAACTAAATCACACTTAGTGATTGCAACTATCCCTGTCTTAATGCCAAGCAGGTTACAAATAGCAAGATGTTCTCTGCTTTGAGGCATAATGCTCTCGTCTGCGGCAATTACAAAGAGCACCATGTCTATTCCCTGAGCGCCTGCAAGCATGTTTTTAATGAGTTTTTCATGCCCCGGTACATCAACAATCCCCACCGTTGCCTCTGCATACTTTAACTCGGCAAACCCAAGATCTATAGTTATACCGCGCTGTTTTTCCTCTTTTAGCCTGTCCGGATCAACACCGGTAAGAGCCTTAACCAATGAACTCTTCCCGTGGTCTATGTGGCCTGCTGTGCCAAGAACTGCATATCTCATTATGTTAGATTTTAACTTATCTAACGAGATACAGGCAAATCATCACTGTTTTGCTTCTAAACTCCACTCCATTGACAAAGGGGGCATGCCTTTATCGCAATGCAAGTAATCGACAAAAAATCAGAAACATAGATAAAAGAACTGTTTTTGTATAGTTTCAAAATTTTAACTTGACAAATGTTCCTGTGTTAATATTATAATATGGTTGAGGTTGGTGGGGAGCTTTCTAGTTTCCTAATATAGATTTATTTAGTCTTTCCCAGACTGACTGAATCGCCAGCCTCTTTCTATTTTTCTCTTATAACTTTAAATCCCTTTAATGGCAGTTTTTTCCCGTTTATCTCTACAACTGGCGTTTTGTTTATAAATTGTAAAGCTTTTACCTTTGTAAAAAATTCAATGCTTTTTTTGTCACCAGTAAATCTTTTTCCTAAAACATATGCACCCACGTCTGCCATTTGTATGCCGACATTTTCTGAGGAAATTGCAAATAACGGAACTTTGATGATGGAATCAAAGCTTTGTCCTACTTTACATTTATGAAAGAAATTAATTAGACTTTTAGACGTTTTCTTATTAGACTCTACACCACGGTCATCAAAAATTAGTTTTGCCATAAGGTCAGGACAATTATCTTTCATAAACTGATCTATTCGTTCAAATAAGAAATAATATGGTCTTTCAAGTTGATCTACATTTTCGCAAGCCAGGTCAATCTCTTTTTCTGAAAATACAATAGAAGCAAAATATCTTACACCTAAAGTCTCCATATAACCAAAAATATTTCTTGCAAGTTCTAATCCGTTAGATTTTATACATCTTGCTTCAAGTTTAAAATAAAAATTTTTGAAAAGATCTTTTCCTTTAATTTCGCCGCTATTGACCCCTAAAAAAGCACTTTTTAGCCTATATATCTGTTTAGAACATTCATTGAAATCGCGGCTATTAATTTGCATTGCTGACAAAACTCCCACTTTGTGTTTTTTGTTAAGTGACGATTGCCAACTCTCATCTATAAAAAATAACATATAGTCAAATATAACATGATAAATCACAAAACACAAATAAAATGTCCGCTTTCTCACTTAGACAAAAGAATCCTTTTTGTCTAAGTTTTTATGAGGTTATGCAGAAATATCAGAAATGACATGTGCTTGTAATTATAATCTACAGTATGTTAAAATACTGTATTAAATTAATTTAACAGGAGGGACTTTCATGGATATTATTGCTATAATTGGTAATACTAATACGGGAAAAAGTCTTACCATCAAAGAGCTTACTGGCGCATCACGTAGTGGTCCACGGTCTATTCCTTACATAAATGGTAGCCAGCATACTTATGTGCAAATACCAGCTCTTCAGGAATCGGAAATGTACGCAAAAGATTTTTTTACCGAGGTGAATAAGCATAACGTTAGCATCGTAATTGTGACACTTCGCACAAATGGTACAACTAAACATGGTAACCTTTTTCCTGATGCAGCGACTTATCTTGATGAATTTAAAAATTATGGGTGGAACATTATTGGTGTGGCAGAATTGGTTAAAGGAGCAAGATTGACACCCACTCCAAATCTTGCCAGATACACCCCTATAGTCATTTCTAATGTCCTAAGTCAGCCAGTAAAAGTCAATGCACAACGGTTGAAAAGCGCATGGGGAATATTATAGTTGGCAGAAGCTTTAACTTCTTTCTACGCGTTGGAGCAGTCAAGTCCATAACGTTTGGGATTTCAACACCAACATTAGGAGTGGTTATTACCTTTATTGTCAAGAATCTTGCATTTTGGAGTGCTGGCACTTTTTGAACAGACTACAGCGTTACGCCAGTGGTCGTAGAGCACCTTAAAGAGGCGTTTTATTACTTAGTGGAATTGTGATGCTTTGCGATAAGCTGCCTAACAGCCGGTACTAAATCGTTCGGAACCTCCATAATGGTTGGGATATGTCTGTCGAAAGCAGATTCATCCTCGGCAACAGCCTCCTCCTCAGTTTGTTGTTCATAATGCGCTAGTACAGTCTGAACTCTTTTCTCATCCCACCCGGGTGGAAATCTGGTTTGTCTCAATCTCTTCTCCTCCTGCGCCGTCTGTAAGCTAACAAGGGCTTACCTTTTAACTCATAAGCAGTTACTAAAAAAATGCTTGATTGCTCAACGACATATATGACACGAAGGTAACGTCCTGTCTGAGTCTGACCAATAGCAACACGCGAGCCTTCACGACCACGTCGATCCTCTCCAGGTCTGCTTAAAATCTCCATTACCTCCTGCTCACCAACATCGTGTTTGTATATGTGCGGCAATCCAGACTCCGCGTCAATATAATACCGAACAATCACCGTTTTTCTGATCACACAAACAAAGGCTTATGTCTTTATTATATCTTAAACGTACCCGATAAAGACATAAACCAAAAAAGCGGTTGTACATGTCTATTCTATCACCTACCATCGTTGGCATAATTATTACTTGATAACCGGAAGTTTAGCCAGTGATTCTTTTATCTTTTCGACCGGATACGGATAATCAATAATTTTGCCGTCCATGTAATCAGCATAGGCAGTTAAGTCAAGATAACCGTGGCCGCTAAGGTTAAATACAATTGTCTTTTCTTTGCCCTCTTCTTTAGCCCTTAGTGCCTCATCAATTGCTGCTCGGATGGCATGAGAGCTCTCAGGGGCAGGTATTATACCCTCAGTTTGCGAAAATGTTATGGCTGCCTCAAACACTTTTGTCTGTCCGTATGCAACAGCCTCAATCAGTTTGTCATGGACAAGCTGAGAAACCAATGGGGAATCGGCATGGTACCTGAGACCGCCAGCGTGAATTCCCGGCGGTATGAAATTATGTCCCAGTGTGTACATCATAAGAAACGGGGTTAGTCCCGCTGAGTCCCCGTAGTCATATCTGAACTCCCCTTTGGTTAGCGTTGGACATGACTCCGGTTCTACCGCAATGACGCGCACCTGCTTACCGTTTATCTTGTCATGGATAAATGGAAAACTCAAGCCGCCAAGGTTACTCCCGCCACCGCAGCACCCTATTACCACATCCGGGTATTCATTTATCAACTCAAACTGTTTCTTTAACTCAAGGCCTATAACCGTCTGATGTAGCACCACGTGGTTAAGCACCGACCCCAGTGCATAATTTGTATCCTTATGGGTAGCGGCATCCTCTACGGCCTCGGATATAGCAATGCCAAGGCTCCCAGGATTGTCAGCATCAGCAGAGAGAATTATTCTGCCCGATTCGGTCTCAAAACTTGGGCTTGCAAAGACCTTACCACCCCACGTTTCCATCATAATGCGCCTGTAGGGTTTCTGATCGTAGCTTACCCTTACCATATAAACGGTTACATCCAGCCCAAAGAATTTACAGGCCATAGACATTGCGCAACCCCACTGGCCGGCTCCGGTCTCCGTTGCAATTCGCTTTATGCCTGCAATTTTATTGTAGTACGCCTGAGGGACAGATGTGTTTGTCTTATGGCTTCCTGCCGGGCTTACTCCCTCATATTTATAATAAATCTTAGCCGGTGTTTGAAGGTGTTTTTCAAGCCTGTGAGCTCTGTAAAGCGGGCTTGGTCTCCACAATGAATAAATTTCAAGCACCTCCTCAGGAATGTCTATCCACCTCTCATGGCTTACCTCCTGCTCTATTAACGACATAGGAAAAATAACCGATAAGTCATCCGGGCCGACAGGTCTTCTGGTAGCCGGATGAAGGGGCGCTTTAGGCAGGTTTGGCATATCTGCCATTATGTTATACCACTTGCGTGGTATATCCTTCTCATCTAATACGATTTTTGTAGTGTTCACAAGTACCCCCTGATAATATAGTTTTCATTGCTACTCGATATCAGCATTTTAACTTATTTAACGAAATACAGGCAATAATGATATAATCTTAAACACTGTGAAGCTTTGGAGAATTTCACTTTAATGGACTCAAACAAAATTGATTGTTTTAAGTGCAGGAATTTTTATATTACATGGGACAGTAAGTTCCCATATGGCTGCCGTGGACTTGGCTTTAAGAGTAAGGCGTTGCCATCCAGAGAGGTTAAGATTGCCTCAGGTACGGAGTGTCTTAAGTTTATTAAAAAACCAGACATTCGCAAATAATTTTAAGGAGTTTTTTTCTTATTTTAGAACTTGACATTATAGAAAATAACAAGAGGCTTGAAGACCTCGACAAAGCCCACATCTGGCATCCGTTTACGCAGATGAAAGACTGGATAAACGACACCCCCATTGTGATAGCTGAGGGGCATGATTGTTTCATCAAGGATACGTACGGCAGGTGGTACATTGACGGGGTGTCATCGTTATGGGTAAATATCCATGGACATGGCAAAAAAGAAATTAACGACGCTCTGATAAATCAGCTTACAAAAATTTCTCATTCCACACTGTTAGGACTTGCCAATGTGCCATCCACAGAGTTAGCCGGAAAACTCATCAGCCTCGTAGGTGAGCACCTTAAAACTGATAAACTTAACAAGGTGTTTTACTCCGATAATGGTTCAACCGCAGTTGAGGCGGCTTTGAAGATGGCATTCCAATATACTCAGCACACAAAGAAATGCGCAGATGATGCACTATTTGTAACCCTTGAAAACGGCTATCACGGCGATACAATAGGCGCAGTCAGTGCCGGAGGAATTGATTTATTTCATAAAACATACGCTCCCCTGCTTTTTAAGACTGTTAAAACGCCCTCACCATACTGTTTTAACTGCTCACATGGTGTAGTTTCAAACCAAACAGATACCCCGTCTAAGTACAGGTGCAATGCAGAGGGCGAGTTTCCATGCCTTAGGGAATTAAGACATATCCTTGGGAATTTAAAGGGAAATGTGGCGGCAGTTTTGATAGAACCACTGATTCAGGCCGCTAGCGGAATGATAACCTCTCCAGTTGGGTATTTAAGGGGTGTCAGGGATTTATGCACCGAATTTGACACGCTTTTGATAGCCGATGAGGTAGCAACCGGCTTTGGCAGAACGGGGACTATGTTTGCCTGTGAGCGTGAGGGTGTTGTACCGGATATTTTGTGTCTGTCTAAGGGGATTACGGGGGGATACCTGCCCCTTGCCGTGACAATTGCCACAGAGACTGTTTATAACGCTTTTTTAGGAGAATTTGCCGAAAAGAAAACATTTTTTCACGGCCACTCTTACACAGGAAACCAGCTGGGCTGCGCTGCCGCACTGGCATCTCTGGAGATTTTTGAAAAAGAACACGTGCTGGCCAATTTGAAACCAAAAATAAAAATCCTCAGAGATTGGTTAAATTCAATATTTAATCATCCTAATGTTGGGGATGTCAGAGTCTGTGGGATGATGGCTGGTGTTGAACTCATAAAGGACAAGGCATCTATGGAGCCTTTTAGTTTTGAGGAAAAGGCCGGATGGCAAGTGGCTTATGAGGCGCGTAAACGATCGGTATTTATCAGGCCGCTAGGTAATGTTTTAGTGATTATGCCTCCTCTGTCAATATCTGAAGAGAACCTCTTAGCCATGCTAATTCGCATTGAAAAATCCATTGATATCCAATTCTAATTCATTCGTCTAACTTTGTTCTTGTCTTATTCTGATTCTAATTCAGACGAACCAGTTTTATAAGTGCCGTAAAGGTGATAAGCGCAGTCGGGTCCCACCATTTTAGCGGCAGCCTTATAAGGAATCCTGATTTTCCCCTTTATAATTAATGCCCTGTAGAGGTATTTTATTCTGATTTGCTCTGATTTCTCTGTTTCCATAACCTGCTCCTTTTATTGAAATCGTTTTTCAAATCTGGTTTCACCAATGCGTTTTTTCACCGAATCATAGTAGAGGTTTTCGTATTTAACAGCAGCATTTTTCCATGAAAAGTCAATTTTCATGATACGTTTTTTAAGCGCCTCAAGCTTGTCCCTATTATTATAGTAGCTATGAACTGCCCAACCAACTGTGTTTTTCAGAGCTTCAGCGTTAAAATCATAGAACTTAAATCCCGTGCCGGTTCCAGTTGTTTCGTCAAAATTTTCAACGGTGTCGTTAAGTCCGCCTACTGAGCGCACTATAGGTATTGTGCCATAGCGCATACTGTACATCTGGTTTAGGCCGCATGGTTCAAACTCTGAGGGCATGAGAAAAAAGTCGGAGCCTGCCTCTGTCTTGTGCGCAAGTGCGTTGTCGTAACCAATGTAGCAGGCAAAGCGGTCTTTTGCCCTGTTGGGGAGATCACCAAAGAAAAAATTAGCCCACACCTCGCCCGTTCCAAGCAACACTATCTGAATATCCATTTCAAGAATATTACAGACTGCCTCGGCAAGCAGGTTAATCCCTTTTTGCTTGACAAGTCTGGTCACTATGCCGATAAGCGGAACGTCAGGGCGCTCTGGTAAACCAAATATCCTCTGAAGGTCACACTTACACAGTGCCTTGCCAGACATATCGGTATCGCTGTACTTTGCCGCTATCAAAGAATCGGTCTCAGGATTCCACAGCCCATAATCGACGCCATTGAGGATTCCAAACAAATCACCAGCACGTTCCCTTAAAACCCCATCCAGTCCAAAACTAAACTCCGGCGTAAGAATCTCCCGTGCATAAGACTCACTCACTATAGTTATAGTTGTTGCGTTATATATGCCGCCTTTAAGCAGATTTGTGTTACCGTCTTTTTCAAGACACAGGTAGTTAAAGTGTTCCCAGCCTAACCCTAGCACATCCATAAGACCCTCGTAGAACTCACCCTGGTGCTGAAGGTTATGGATAGTCAGCACAGTTGCTGCCTCACCAACGAAAGGGTCACTCTGATAAACCTTATTTACAAACACCGGCACAACAGCAGTGTGCCAGTCATGAACGTGGATAATGTCCGGTTTAAATTCTATAAGTTTACAGAGCTCAAGAGCAGCCCGTGAAAGAAACACAAAACGGTTATCGTTATCCAGAAAGCCGGTGCCGTGAATATCTGAATACAGTCCGCCTTCGCTGCCAAAATACTGCCTGTTATCTATGAAATAAACAGTGACCTTAGTTCCGGGAAGTTTTCCATTAAAAACTCCCGAATCTACCACACCAATGCAGCCCATAGGAACACTAAGGGTTTTACCTGAATCGGTAAGAGCCGTAATCTTTTCACTTATACTACTGTACTTCGGCATAACGACTCTGACGTCATGGCCTGACTTTGCAAGCTCCGCAGACAGTGAACCAACAACATCGGCCAACCCACCTTCCTTAGCAAACGGCAGCATCTCTGAGGTTACCATTAAAACCTTTAGTTTCTTAAGCAAATCTGTTTACCCTTTGTGTAGTCAAAAGTCAAGCGTCTGGTCTGTTAACCGTGCACACATCACTACGGCCTCGTTAACGTGGGTTATAGAAATAGCAGTAAACCCGCATTTGTTAAGCCACAGGTCCATCTCTTTGACAGTATAGCTCCTGCCATGTTCAGAGTTAACAAGCATATTTACGGAAAACATAGCGCCATCAAGCGGGGATGCCATATTATCCTCAATGATAAACTCCTGAATAGCTATTTTGCCGTTTTTATTTAGCGCCTTCTTAACCTTTCTTATAAGCCCCATACATTCCTTAACCGAATAAGAGTGAAACACCTGGCTGATGAACACCAAATCGTAGCCGCCACCGAGTGGGTCAGTTGTGAAATCACCCTCTATGTATTTAATGTTTTTGCGCCGGGACTTATTTACGTATTCTTTAGCAATAGCAATTGTATCAGGTCTGTCAAACAGGGTGGTTTCAACTCCGCGTTTAGCCAATTCTATGGTGTAAGTGGCCGGGCCGCCTCCAATATCAATAGCAGTTTTAACACCGGATAAGTCAATACAATCAATCACGTCTTTCACTTTCAACACGGAGAGATTGTGCATAGCCCGTATAAAACTGTTGTGATTGTGGGCACTGCGGTTTGGTTTTCCGGTTTTTAGAATCTCATCGAGTCCGCTCCAGTTTTTCCATAGTGTATCGCTGTGGCTTATGATATCCCCCTGATAAAGAGGAGATGAGCTAACCAGATACAGTGCGGCAAGCGGCGTATTTACGTAGCGAAAATCAGCGTCCTTTTGCAAAAATTCAAGGGCAGTTAAAGCGTCAAGCAAAATGGTTGTTGCTCTAAGGTCTGTGTCAAGTTTAGCGGCTAAGGCTTTAGCCGATTTAGGTTTTTTAAGGTAATCGAAGACTCTCAGATTATTAGCAGTAAAGAGAACCCTGCTTTTACCATATCCTGACATGATATTTTTAAGATTACGAATATCTGACATGTCTTTATACCTCCTTCATCTCGATGACATGAAACAAAAGTGTTACTTTAGTTCAATACCTTTTATCCTTGCTACCTGTTGAACATCCTTATCGCCGCGCCCTGATAAATTAACAATAATGACGGCATCCTTTGACAGAGTGGGAGCAAGTTTAATGACCTCTGCAACAGCGTGGGCAGATTCAAGAGCCGGTATGATACCCTCCACTTCGGCTAAAGTTTCAAAAGCTGAAAGTGCCTCAGAGTCAATCGCATAAGAGTACTGCACGGCCTCAGTGTCGTGGAGATAAGCGTGTTCAGGGCCAACTGATGCGTAGTCAAGGCCTGCTGAGACAGAGTGTGTGCTGAGGACATTTCCATTTTCATCCTGTAACAGATAGCTTTTACAGCCCTGAAAAACCCCCACCGAGCCGCCTGAAAACCGCGCTGCATGTTTACCAGTTTCAATTCCCATTCCGCCTGCCTCAACTCCGATAAACTCCATATGTCTTTTTTTTCTATCCTTTAAAAAAGCGCTGAAAAGCCCCATCGCATTGCTCCCTCCGCCAACACAGGCTATCAGGTAATCAGGGAGGCGTCCCTCGGCTTCAATAATCTGCTGCTTTGCCTCATTACCGATTACTGACTGAAAATCACGCACCATTGCCGGAAAAGGATGCGGGCCAAAGACGGTTCCCAACACGTAGTGGGTCTCTCTGACGTTAGTGGTCCAGTCTCTCAGAGCCTCGTTGATGGCATCTTTAAGGGTTTTAGAGCCCAGTGAAACCTCTTTTACCTGAGCCCCAAGAAGCCGCATTCTAAAGACGTTTAGCGACTGCCGTTCCATGTCCTCTGAGCCCATGTAAATTTCACACTTAAGTCCAAACAGGGCTGCCCCGGTAGCTGTGGCAACACCGTGTTGTCCGGCTCCGGTTTCAGCAATCAGGCGTCTCTTCCCCATCCTTTTAGCAAGCAGTGCCTGTCCAACAGCATTATTTATCTTGTGGGCTCCGGTGTGAGCCAAATCCTCTCGTTTCAGATATATCTTAGCTCCGCCCAGATGCTTAGTGAGTCTCCTTGCATAGTAAAGAGGCGTAGGCCGCCCCACGTATGTGCTCTGAATTTCCTTTAATTCACTCTGAAATTCAATGTCATCCTTTGATTTATTATATGCTGCCTCAAGCTCGCTAAGAGCTGGTATCAGCGTTTCAGGAACATATCGTCCGCCATATATGCCAAAATATCCTTCTTTCATTGTGTTCGATTCCCAGTAACGGTTTTTTATTTGCAGCAAGTTATGATTAGTCCGCGTACCGCGCTATCATTTCAGAGTCTCATCGATTTTTTTAAAACCATCATCAATTGATTTTTTGAATTCATCCCTGCTTTTCCGTGAAGTTTCAAAAAACTCCCGTATTACTTTTTCACCCTCATTCTGCATAGCTTTCCCGGAGGATGTCATCTCTAAGAGCACCTTTTCACTTAACTCGTGTATTTCATATATATTATCTAAAGTAGCGTAAAAAGACGATTTTATAAACCCCAGAAATTGTATCAAATCAACGCTTACGTCTTTTCTCTCACTCATAAACCAAGCCTCCAACACTCTGATAATTATATATATACATTATGACCTCAATATATATGCTACATTTTAGATTGCATTTCTGTCAAGTTTGAGGAGTTTTATAAACGGGACAACGGAGCGGCCATAAAAACCATCTTAAGGGGACACTGACTATACTTATAAAAATACCAAAATTAAATATAGCTGCCAGCCCAGGCAGATTATGTATAACGTGCCGTTAAAAGATAACGGCTCTCTCTGAACTACATGAGTTTAAATACTGCTTACAATAGTCTCCAAAGCTGCAATTTCCTCCGCATTAGCAAAGAAGAACTCAACTCCCACCTCATACGACTTATCCGCTTCTTTGAAATACTTCAGCTTTCCATTAAAACTCTGTTCATTTACGGTCTCTTTGACGGAAAGTAAAATATTTACAGGACAATTGTCCTCGTAGAAAAAGTGCATAGATGCCTTGTCAATGAGACTGGAATCATAGAGCTCGCACTTGCAGCCCGAGTCGCTTATGTTTGTTATTGAAGCTTTAATTTTATTATTTTTCAGAATAATTTTACAAGGTAATTTACAGTTAGACCTGTCACCCCTGCGGCGCTCATACTCTTCAATCTTTTTAGGGCTGGTTATAATCAACAACAACGTCGGTTCTGTGATTATATTTGTAATTTGCGACTGAAAGAAAAAGAATTTATCATATATTGAAAAACTTATATGCACGCTGTCGCCATTGTTGAAATAATTATCAGTTCCTTTGCTTAACCTATCGTCATTAAGTTTTAGAATCAAAGCTGAGTTTATATCAACAAAAAAACCATCAAAGCGGATGGACGCATCTTTGATCTCCATAATAAAAGACAAACCGTTATGCTTAGGCTTTAGCTTAAATGAGCCGTCAATAACATCCTCAGATGTTGGCATAGTTTTAACCTCCAGCAATTTTTTAAATCACAGTCACTATATAATATACCACAATTCAAATAAAATCAAGTGTATCATAAATAATGTGAAGAATCTGGGAATAAACAGCCCCTTGAGAATTAACACATATGGATTCTATAATAGAGAATACTCACATATTACTGAAAAAACACATAAGGGGCAAGAGATGGAAAAATATGTTTGCATACACGGACACTTTTACCAGCCGCCGAGAGAAAACCCGTGGCTTGGTGAGGTGGAGTTTCAGGACTCAGCCTACCCGTACCACGACTGGAACGAACGTATTACTGCCGAGTGTTATGCCCCAAACACAGCTTCAAGGATGTTGGATAGCTTTGGGAAAATTACAGATATTGTAAATAATTACTCCAGAGTTAGCTTTAACTTCGGGCCAACCCTCCTGTCATGGCTACAGCGGCACCGCCCCGACGTCTATGAGGCCATTGTTGAAGCTGATAAATTAAGCATGAAGAGATTTTCCGGACACGGCTCAGCCCTCGCCCAGTGCTACAACCACATGATTATGCCACTGGCCAACGAAAGAGACAAAATCACTCAGGTCGTGTGGGCTATTGAGGATTTTAAGTACCGTTTCAATCGAATGCCGGAGGGTATGTGGCTCCCTGAGACGGCAGTTGATGTAGAAACTCTTGAAATCTTAGCGGCACACGGTATAAAGTTCACCATTTTAGCCCCGCGGCAGGCCTCGATGGTAAAAAAGATTGTGCAGGATGAAATTCAAAATGACGTGGAATTTCAGACTGATGACGGCTCTGAAACTACCCTTGACCCATGGACTGACGTTAGCCACGGCAAAATTGACCCATCAACCGTATATCTCTGTAACCTCCCATCTGGTAAAACAATACACCTGTTTTTTTATGACGGCCCAATATCCTCAGAGATAGCCTTTTCCGGACTTCTTAATAGCGGAGAGCGTTTCGTTGAAAAACTGATGGGCGCTATCAATGGTGAAAGGCAACACCCCCAGATTATTCACATAGCCACTGACGGTGAGACCTATGGCCATCACCACAGACAAGGTGAAATGGCTCTGACCTACTGCCTTCACCTCTTTGAACAGGGACAGTACCACGGACATGATCTTGTAAGACTCACCAACTATGGCCAGTTTATGGAATTGCACCAGCCTGTTTATGAGGTCAAAATATATGACAACTCCTCCTGGAGCTGTATTCACGGCGTGGGCAGGTGGAAAGAACACTGTGGCTGCAACTCCGGTATGCATCAGGAGTGGACACAGCACTGGAGAGCGCCTCTCAGGCAGGGCATGGATGTTGTCAGAGACAGCATTGCAGAAGTGTTTTACGATGAGGGTTCAAAGTATCTGAAAGACCCGTGGCACGCACGGGATGCCTATGTGCAGTGCCTATTGGCAAGCGACAGAGAAAGCCTCGGCAGCTTTATAAACCGCCATGCGCTCAGGGAGTTATCTTTGGAGGAGTGCCGCCTTGTGCTTAAACTTATGGAAATGCAAAAAAACGCTATGTACATGTTTACCAGTTGCGGGTGGTTTTTTGATGAAATCTCAGGGATAGAAACAGTGCAGTCTATGGCTTATGCAGCGCTTGCCATGCAGTATGCCGCCGAATTTATTGACGGCGGCTTAGATGGAGAGTTTATAAATAAACTCAAAGAGGCTGAGAGCAATGTCTATGGGGCAGGGGAGTATGCTTATGAGATGTTTGTCAAACCCCAGATGGTTGACCTGCGGCGGGCTGGCGCTCACTTTGCCATCTCCTCAATCTTTGAACACTATCCGCCAAATGTAAAAGTGTATAACTATCAGGTGGAGACTCTGTTTTATGACGAGAGACGTTCAGGACGCTTAAGGATTGCAGCAGGCACCCTGAAAATATTTTCGGAAAATACATGGGATGAGCAGATATTTCAGTTTTTCGTCTTCAGAGGAGAACACGGTGTAAACTGTGCACTTGCCGATTACACCTCTGAGGAGGAGTTTTCATCTGTTAGAAAAGATATTTTTGACGCATTTGAAAAAGGCCGTATTCCTTACTCTGTCAGGATTATGCACGAGCGCTTTGGCGACAGCCACTACTCACTGTGGCACTTGTTTAAGGACGAGCAGAGAAAGGTACTTGATGAGATACTTGTGCGCTCTTATGAAAAAATTGACAGCCTGTACAGACAGATTTATGAAAGCAATATTTCCCTTATGAATTTTCACAGGGGACTGGATATTCCACTTCCCGAGTCCCTCTCCATAGCGCTTGTCTATGTGCTTAAGAGAGACCTTGAAAGTGTTTTAGAGGAGAGATTTCTTGACGCTGAAAAACTCAAAGACGCCGTCTCCGAGGTAAAGCGGTGGGATGTCCATATAGACAAGGAAAGACTCAACCTCTATGCCACAAAACATGTTAACTACCTGATGGATGCGTTAAAGACTCAGTGGGACTACGCAGAGTTGTACGAAAAAATAGCAGGGGTGCTTGAGTCTTTAAGCTCGATAGGAATAGAGCCGGATTTATGGAGCGCTCAGAACACATACTTTATTATTGGGAAAGAACATATGGAAAGTTTAAGGGAGCGGGCGGCTTTTGGTGATAAAACTGCAGAGCTGTGGCTATCTAACTATAAAAACCTTGGGGTTCATCTTTCGGTTGTAATCTAATCTGTAATTGACGAAACCGCAGTTTTTTTGATACATTAACATTATGCAGACACTCGTACGAGATTTAGACTTAACGGAGATCATTAACGGGGAGGAAGTTGTGGGGCCAAGCCCATTTGGAAAACATCAAAACGTGGCAGCTAACTTATATGACATTGTGCGTCAGTATATCAAAAAACACAATTTAGGTAAATTGTATTTTTCTCCGCTTGATGTAATCTTTGAAGAGGAAATTGACAGGCTACAGCCTGACATCTTATTTATAAAAAAAGAGAATATGGCAATCTTTCAGGACTGGATACGAGGTGTGCCGGATATGGTCTGTGAAATAGTCTCCCCCGGCACGTACAAAAAAGATACCGCCGTAAAGAGAGCAATATATGAAAAATACAAGGTGCCTGAGTACTGGATAGTTTTACCCGAGTTTGACGCTATAGAGGTTCTAATCATTGAAAACGATAAGTATAAGACACACTCGTATGCAGAAATTGAAGGTGAGGTTACCTCTAATGTTATAGAAGGGCTTTGCGTCAACATCAAGGATGTATTTGAGTAACCTGTAGCAGAGAATTATTTCACGAATCCCATCCCTGCTTAGCACAAAACCCGATAGAGTTCAGTTTTTATTTTCTCAGGGTTTCAGTTAGCAGATCTCTCGCAGTGTGCGTGAGTTTTCAAATGTATTGAAGAAATCATCAAGTTATTGCTACAATCATTAACCTAACGAAAAGCAATTATGGACAAAACAAACACAACAACTAAAAGCGAGGCACTGCTTGCCGAGGCAAAAACCCTCAGAGGGCACAAGCAAGTTGTAGATGTCGAGGAAAAAACTGTCAAACTTGTAGTCTTTACCTTAGAGGATAAATTGTTCGCTTTTTATGGAGAGTTTATAAAGGAGATACTTCATCCTCTAAAAGTGTACTTTGTGCCTGGCTGTCCTGAGTTTATAGTTGGTGTGATAAACATCAGGGGGGATATTGAATCCGTGCTGGATATCAGAGGGTTTTTGGGTTACGCTCCAAAAAGTTATGGCATTGACATAACACTTCATAAAAGCAATCGAATAGTTATCGGGCAGACTGATGATTTCAAAAGCGGAATCGTGGCAGATAGTGTAGTTGACGTACTTGATGTCTCCGTTCATTCTGTAAATTGCTCACTGGCAGCCATCTCCGGTTCTCTCAGAGAATTTGCCATAGGAGAGTTCCTCTACGGTGATAAAAATGTAATCATTCTGGATTTTAAGAAGATACCGGATAAGCTCTGAAATGACAGCAGCCGGTTCACATGATGTATCAACGTCAAAATGGTGCGATTTTGTAACATTTACATCCGCCTCAGGCAGTACATTTGCCGCTCTTTCTGAAGACATATTTGAAATGATTTCTGTTAATGAGGCTGTTAAAGCTAACTATAAGGTTTTCTATTTAGATAAAATCATAGGTCTCACAGAAACACACGGTGGCTCAAAGGTGTGTTTTGCCGTAAAAGGAACACAAGAAAACACTTTGTTAGCCGTTGGGGATTTGTGTGATGTTGAAAGCATCAGGCTTGATTCCATAAGTCCGCTTCCTGCTGTCTTAGTAAAACACATGAAAAGGAAATCCATATGGGCAGCGGCCTTAAGAGAAGATAAGCTGCTGCTTCTTATAGATTTAAAAAAGCTTATTTCAGAAATTAAGGAGGATAGTAACTCAGATGACAATTAAAAAGAATTTATATCTTCTTGCTGCTTTAAATGTGGTTGTCTTTATAGTGATAACCCTGCTGTTTTTTATCCATAGCGCTGATACAAGAGATAGAATCTCAAAGCTAATAAACAATGACCAGGCACTGCTGCTGCTCATTAACGATATGTACGCTAACGGCCTGCAAACAGAACAGGCAACAAGAAACATAATCTTAAACAGCGCTGATGACAAGGCACGGAGCAACTACAAAAAAGCTATAGAGATTTTCGCTGAAGCCCATAAAGACGCAATGATCTTATCTGGTGGACAAATGAAAACAACACTTGTGGAAATCAAAGCTCTATGGGAGGATAACGAACGCCTCCGGCAGGAGTGTCTAACGCTGTCCGCTCAAAAGAATCTCTCCAGTGCCTCAGAGTGTATAGTGGTAAGAGAAACCCCAAAGTGGCGTGAGGTCAGGCAAAAACTCATTGACCTGATTGCCGTGCAAAAAAATAAGTTTTCAAAGGTAACTGACGATACTGAGGTTTTTATGTCCAGGACAAGAAAAAATCTCCTTACGATCATGTTTCTCTCCCTTACAATAACCTCAGGGTTTATATATTACGTTGGACGCGGAATAAACAGGCCGCTACAAAGCATAATGAAGACACTTAAAGGCTCAGAAAGCGACCTTACCGTAAAAATTCCAATAGAAGGCAGTAACGAAATATACGCACTGGCCACAATTATCAACACCAACATTGATAATCTCCACCAAATCATAAGCACACTCTCCACCACAGTAAGAAACGTCTCAACCTCGGCAAATGAAATCTATGAGGCAGTTGAAAAACAAGCCGCTATCACCACAGAGCAGACAGCCTCAATATCGGAGATAACCTCCACTATGGAGGAACTCTCGGCCTCAAGTACTCAGATAGCTGAGCACTCTCAGTCGGTAGCCGAAATAGCCGCGCACACACTTACTGATTCACAAGCAGGAGCGGACGTTACAGATAAAACCTCCAAAAACATGGCGGAAATCAGCACCGATAACAAACGTGGATTAAATGAGGTGCTTGAACTTGGTAAAAAATCAAAAGACATAACCAGAGTTATGGAAATAATAAACAATATAGCGGACAATACTAAACTGATAGCTTTTAACGCGGCACTTGAGGCCTCAGGAGCCGGAGAGGCCGGAAAACGTTTTGGAGTTGTGGCAGTTGAGATACGGCGGCTTGCCGATAGTGTTATGGATTCCACGGCAGATATTGAATCAAAGATAACAGAAATACAGGACTCTGTAAACCGCCTTGTGGTGGCCTCAGAAAAGAGTTCAAGGGCTATTGCCGAAGGCCTTGGCACATCCTCAGAAACTACAAGAACTCTTGCTGAGATTTTAGAAGGAGCACATGCCACAAGTGATGCGGCAAGGGAGATTTCCCTCTCCACGATGCAGCAGCGCACAGCAGTAGAGCAGGTCGTCATAGCGCTCAGGGAAATCGAAGATGGTGCGAAGCAGTCAGCTGGAGCAATTAACCATGTCCACGGTATAGCTAAGAATCTGTCCGCTTTGTCTGGTAATTTGCAGGATATTGTGAAAAAGTTTGTCCTAAAGGGTTAAGGCTTGCCAAAAGACAGTAAACTAAGAGTGCTTGTCGTTGATGACAGCTCCTCTGTCAGAACCCGCATCAGGAAAATTCTAAGCGGGGACATTGAGATAGAGGTAATAGGTGAGGCCGCAGACGGCAGGAAGGCGACTGAACTTTCTAAAGCCTTAACTCCAGACATTATAATAATGGATGTGGTGATGCCTGTCCTGGACGGTTTGCATACTATAACTCAAATAATGGCTGAAGATCCTGTCCCAATCCTGGTTCTGACGTCACAGTCCTCGGCTGACACGGCTTTTCGCTGTATCTCAGCAGGTGCTCTTGAGGTACTGACCAAGGCAGACGTAGCCGCAGAGCCTGAAACTCTCATAAAAAAAATAAAACTCCTTTCAAAAGTTAAGGTCATAAGCCATATAAGGGGAAAGTTTGGCATAGTGGCGGAAAGCCGTGTGCAGCCGGATATTATAAAAACAACCGCACTTAAAAAGATAATAGCCATAGCCTCGTCAACCGGAGGCCCTAAGGCTCTGTCACTAATATTGCCCGGATTACCGGATGATTTCCCATGCCCTGTGGTTATAGCCCAACACATGTCAGACGGCTTTATAACCGGCCTTGTATCATGGCTTGATGCCATTGTCCAAATAGATATAAAAATAGCAGAAGATCAGGAACCTCTCAAACCGGCTGTTGTTTACTTTTCTCCATCTGAGTACAATATGGAAATTGGCGAGGAAAGGGTTGTTAATTTAACCAAACGGCTGCCTCATGAGATTTATCATCCCTCTTGTGACAAGCTCCTTGTCTCAACAGCCAACGCTTATGGAAATGGTGCCATGGGTATAATACTTTCAGGAATGGGAGATGACGGCGTCAAGGGAATCAAAGCAATAAAAGAAAAAGGAGGCACCACATTAGCTCAGGACAAGGACAGCTCGGTAGTTTTTGGCATGAATGCTGAGGCTCTAAAGTCAGGCTCTGTGGATAAAGTCCTCTCTGTTACAGAAATATGTAAAGAAATAATAAGATTTGCAAACTAAAAATTTATACTATTTCATTGCTAACGATACAGGTTGCTGAACGTATTATGAAACATTCAGAGAACAAAATCTTAGATATTGTCAGGTGCAAATGCCTGAATCGGAGCTTGTTGCATCAATATTTCTATAGCAAACATAAGACATGTATGCTATAATGTCTGGGTTGTGACAAAGAGGTATGTGCTTTTAACAGTGCTTGTTGTCGTGGCAGCGGGATTATGGCAATTGGCTGCAATGGCTATGGAAAGCAGCAATGTGACTTTGCGCTTTAGCGAACAGACAGGCAGCTTTCGATTTGTCTTTGAGCTGCCTGATGAGACATGGCTCAACCAGGCTAAAGTTGCGGCCTCTTACAGTGTAATAAAGATATCGCTTAGTGACTCTTTTACAATTGGAGCTCCCAAACTTCCTGATGGCATCAAGTTTTCTACCAGAGACAACAGCATATATTTAAATATTAAAAATCTTGATAATATTAAAGTAATACGGTTGAATAACCCTTACAGATTAGTAGTTGATGCTTATGTGACAGACTACAAGAAACCAGAGCAGAGTGCACCCCCTGAGGGCAAAGAACTCAAACAACTGACTATCGTTATAGATGCCGGCCACGGCGGCAATGATATAGGCTTACCGGTTGCTAACACAAAGGAGAGCGTTCTTACGCTGTCTTTGGCTAATGAACTCTCAAAAATGATAAACGCCAGATCGGCTAAATCAGTTTTAATCAGAAAAGACGACTCCTCAATGACACTGGCGCAGCGTATAACGGAGGCATCAAAGAGGCGCATAAGTATGTTCCTGTCACTACACGTGTCTGAGGGCAGGTATTTTACAGTTTACAGAACTACATTGCCAGCAGGCTCACAAACAATAGCCTCAAGGTACAAGGTGGATACGCTTCAGGCTGCATACTTAGAGAGAAGTTTGGCTCTTACACAAGCACTTGAGACATCGCTTAAAGACACTTTCAGTGATGTCGATGTTTACCACAGAGAGATGCCGCTGCCGCTCCTCAGTGCCATAGCAGCCCCAGCAGTCCTTATAGAGATCCCTAATAGCAGCGATTTTCTATACAACGCAGCTACTTTAAAATCCATCTCAGAAGCTATTTATAAAGCTTTGGTGTCTTATGCGAAAAAGTAGCACGGTTTTTTTGCTGCTGATACCAATATTTGTAATGGCAGGAATTGGTATCGGATACTTTCTAATGTCCAAGGGAGACGATCTCCCCTTATCGCAAAGTGTCGTTGCTCTTAAGGAGGCAGGACAGGGCAAGGTAATAGGCGAGGAATCCACCGTAACAGTGGTGTATCGTAAAGGCATGGAATTAAAGACCACCACAATTAAAACAAAAAAATACTTTGAACCTCTGAAACTGGCAGGGGCTGCAGTGTCTGAGCTTCTAAGTGGTGAGCATATTACCGATAGAGAGGGTATCCCTGAGGGAGCGAAACTTCTGGGGCTTTACTATGGTGTTGACAGAATGGTGTATGTTGATATATCGTCTGAGTTAAAAAGGAATTTTAGTGGAGACGCTGCCGGAGAGTTTCTTTTGCTAAAGAGTCTCTATGACACCATAACAAGCAACGTTGAAGCTGATGATGTTTTTTTACTCATAAACGGCAAAGAAGAGGAAACCCTCGGCGGCCATTGCTATATAAAGTATCCATTGAAAAAAATGTTGACACAAGAGGTAAAATTTAATGAAACATAAGAATGCGGCTGATAAACCTATCGGGATATTTGACTCTGGCGTAGGCGGCCTTACGGTGTTAAAAGCTATACATGCTCTGCTTCCTAACGAAAGTACTATATACTTAGGTGACACAGCACGCGTACCCTATGGGATACGTTCTCCCGAAACTGTGACCAAATATTCCCTGGAAAACAGCTCTTTTTTGATAGAAAAAGGAATAAAACTTCTGATAATAGCCTGTAACACGGCCTCAGCTATCAGTCTTGACGTTATAAAGCAGACCTTTGACATACCTGCTCTTGGCGTCATTGACTCAGGAGCCAGGGCAGCAGTCAATGCCACAAGAAACGGCCGCATAGGAGTAATCGGAACTGAAACCACAATTAAAAGCGGAGCTTACAGGCGAGCAATCCAGAACCTTGACGAATCTGCTGTTGTGTTTGAACGGCCGTGTCCGCTGTTTGTTCCGCTTGTTGAGGAGGGATGGCTTGACACAGACGTTACATATCTTGTTGCAACCAGGTATCTTGCCGGCTTAAAACAATCAATGATAGACACACTGGTACTTGGGTGTACGCACTACCCGCTTTTAAAAAATGTTATAACAGCTGTGATGGAAGACGAGGTCACGCTAATAGATTCAGCAATAGAGAAGTCGTTAAATATCAGGCAGCTTTTGTCTGATTCAGATATTCTCAAACAAGATTCACATGGTACCTTCAGGAAATATTATGTAACTGACAGCCCAGAGAGATTCCAGAAAATAGGGAAGCGATTTCTTGAGGACCCAATAGAGGACATAACAAAAATCGAGGTGACATCCCTTGAAACGGCAGTGGCCGTCTAATCCTTTTTTAAAGACAGGAACAACTACAGTATGAGAGCAGATGGCAGAGCAGATGATGAGTTAAGAGCCGTAAAGATTGAAACAGGAGTTATGAAGCACGCCGAGGGTTCGGTTTTAATTACCGCTGGCAGCACTAAAGTAATCTGTACGGTAACGATAGAGGACTCGGTCCCAACATTTTTAAAAGACAAAGGCAAAGGGTGGATAACAGCTGAGTACGGGATGCTGCCCAGATCCACTAATCAACGAATGCAAAGGGAGGCACGCGGTGGGAAACAAAGTGGCCGCACTCAGGAGATTCAACGACTAATAGGGCGGGCTCTTCGTTCCGTAGTTGATTTGAAATCCCTTGGAGAGAGAACAATTCTGATAGATTGCGACGTAATTCAGGCAGACGGAGGCACTCGCACTGCCTCTATAACTGGCGCCTATGTTGCCCTTGTTGAGGCACTGAAATTTGCTAAGGAAAACGGCATAATTTTCAAAAATGTGATAAAAGACTCCCTTGCAGCAGTAAGCGTTGGGGTTATCGAGGGAACCCCTGTGTTGGACTTATGCTATGACGAGGACAGTGTTGCCGATGTTGACATGAATGTTGTTATGACAGGTTCCGGCAAATTTGTTGAAATCCAGGGAACAGCCGAGGGCCCTCCATTTAGCAGGGAAACGATGGACATCATGATTTCCTTAGCCGCTAAGGGGATAGGAGAGTTGATAGAGATGCAGAAAAAGGCGCTAAGCGCATGAAAATTTATCTTGCCACTAACAACAAAGGGAAGATACGAGAGATAAACTCACTGTTTAAAGACACAGGCATTGAGTTTATAGGCGGCGTTGACTTATCCTCTGTGGTAGAGGACGGCAATGGTTACCGTGAAAATGCTTTAATAAAAGCTCTGTTTGTGTATAAACTCTCTGGCACGTATGTGGTTTCAGAGGATTCGGGGCTTGAGGTTGATGCCCTTCAGGGAGCACCAGGCGTTCATTCAGCAAGGTATGCGGATTTGTTAAAAGCCAACAATGCAACCGATAACGATAACATCGCTAAACTTCTCAGTGCTCTTAAAGACGTGCCGAAAGACAAAAGAACTGCTAAATATGTCTCAGCTTTTTGTTTTATAGATGGCGGAGCAGAGTCGTTTTTTATGGGCGAGGTGCACGGTAAAATCATTGACTCTCCACGAGGTAATCGGGGGTTTGGCTACGACCCAGTGTTTGTGCCTGATGGTTACGATAAAACTTTTGCCGAACTTGGCGGTGAGGTTAAAAACAAAATAAGCCACAGAGCAGTGGCATCAGCCAAACTGAGAGATTTTCTTGTTGATAAATTTGTCAGAAGTAATGGGTAATACCTAATTCCCCTTATAATCACACAAAGTTAGGCGAATGAATGCGGCTTGAGACCGTTGCAAAATTCACAAAAATGTCTTTATAGTTAACTCAGCTAATAAAAGACTGGATTCCTGCCTTCGCAGGAATGACAGGATAAGAACCACCCCTTTGTCATCCCGCACTTGTTGCGGGATCCAGTCCTTTTCTCTACATCCGTAAAAGTAATTAAGCCATCTATCGGAGTTAAATCAATAAACAATTATATTATTTTTGCAACGGTCTCGGCTTGGTATCAGATGGTTTTGTAACCCGGACACCCCTCAAACCCTTTGCAACCTTTCTCTCTCAGGCGGCACTCTTTATTGATACAGTGGGCCTTTACCTCACGCATTGATTTTCTGCGGCTGTGAATCTGTGGCTCGTCTTTTTTTGTACTGCGCTTATAAACTATAGACATGCTCATCCTCAAGCAGCTCTGTAAATTCATGGGCGCTGACGGGTTTGCTAAAGAGATAACCCTGTACCTCGTCACAGTCAAAGGTACGCAGTAACTCCAGTTGTTGAGTGTTTTCAACTCCCTCAGCAATGACCTTAATATTAAGACTGTGTGCCATCGAGATGATTGTTGATGTTATAACCGCATCTGCAGCATCATATGGGCAGTTTCTGATAAAACTCTGATCTATTTTCAGAGTTTGAAGTGGAAAACGTTTCAAATAAACCAAAGACGAATATCCTGTGCCAAAATCATCGACAGAAATGCTTACGCCCAGTTCTCTGATCTGATTCATGATTTTTATGCTTTCCTCAACGTTTTGCATAAGGCCGCTTTCCGTAATCTCAAGCTCCAGATACTCAGGGGAGATGCCGGTCTCATCCAAAACATCAGTAATCGTCTTTAGCAGCTCATGCAGTTTAAAGTGCTGTGCCGAGAGGTTTACTGAAACAACAATGGGCTTATACCCTGCCTCAAGCCACTTACGGCTCTGCCGGCAGGCTGCAGCTATTACCCACTTGCCAATAGGAATTATCAAATGCGTCTCCTCAGCTATGGGAATAAATTTAGCAGGAGATATCAGACCGGTCTCAGGATGCTGCCATCTTATAAGAGCCTCACAACCGGCTATTTTGCCTGAACTCATATCTATTTGCGGTTGATAGTGGAGCACAAACTGCTCTGAATCCAAAGCATTGACAAGTGCTTTTTCAAGAGTCACACGCTCAGTTATGGCCTTATCCATAGACGAATCATAGAACCTGTAATCGTTCTTCCCGTGCTCCTTTGCCTGATACATGGCCACATCCGCACACTTATTTAACGCCTCAAGTGTTTCTCCATCATTAGGGAATATGCTTATACCTATACTGACCCCTACCTTACACGTATGCTCACCAAGCACATAAGGTTCATTTATGGATTTTATGACTTTTTGAGCTATAGGCACTAAATCTGTTGGCTGAAGAATCTTTGAAACCAGTATTTGGAACTCATCGCCGCCCATACGGGCCACCGTGTCAGATTTCCTGACACAGTCTTCAAGCCTACAGGATACCTCTTTAAGTAAAAGATCCCCCACGTTGTGGCCAAGCGTATCGTTTACAAGCTTAAACCTGTCAAGGTCCAAAAACATCACCGCAAATGAGTAGTTGTTTCTTGTGGCTTGAAGGATAGACTGCTTCACCCTGTCTTCAAACAAGGTGCGGTTAGGAAGCCCTGTAAGTACGTCGTGGTGAGCAAGCTGTCTCAGGTGTTCCTCCATTCTCTTCCTTTCTGTGTCATCCAGCTTAACAGCAATGAAGTGAGTTATCTCCCCACGCGGGTTTTTAATTGGAGAGATAGACAGATATTCCCAGTAGAGTGTCCCATCCTTCTTTTTGTTACACACATCACACCTGAATTCGTTGCCGGATTGTATGGTATCCCACAAGTTTTTATAAAATTCCTGATCATGTTTCCCGGATTTAAGAATGCGGGGATTTTTGCCTTTTACCTCGGCAAGGGTGTAACCGGTACACTCGGTAAACTTCTGATTTACAAACTCAATGTTACCGTTTATATCTGTAATAACAATCGAACTTATGCTTTGCTCAACAGCCGTGGAGAGTTTCCTTAAATCCTCTTCAAAGCGCTTTCTCTGAGTGATGTCATTTGCCACACAAACTATGTCGTTTCTGTCTGAGACCCGCATAAAAGAAAAACTGCATTGAACTGGAAACTTAGTGCCACTTATCGTAATGAAAGTGCCCTCTACATTGCCTAAACCGCCTTTACCCATCGCTCCCATGTCTAATGCCTCTTTCAGCTTATCCTCCACCATTGGTTTTTCTGCAGGGATAAATATATCGGTAACTGGCCTGCCAACAAGCTCATCACGTCCAATTCCCAGCACGCTTTCGGCAGCATTATTTATAGTCTTAATTATACCCAATGAGTCAACCACAAACAGCATATCTACCATGGCGTTAACCACACCATCTATGAAGTCTTTTGTTACTGTGGTCTCATTCAGGCTATGAGACATGGTATTAAATGCAACGGCAAGGTCCTTTATCTCATCGTTTGTTTTTGGCAGGGCAACCTTCTGGCGAAAATCACCTTTTCCTATTTTAGTAACAGACTGTGAAAGCTCACTTAGCGGCCTTACGAGTTCATAGACTTTATACCCGCCAAAAAGAAATATCAAAATATCAAGCGCTGTCATCATAAGCAGTACATTCATAAGATATCTGTGTTTTCTGTTGGAAATATCTTCAAAGCCGTGAGTTATTTTGTTACTTATGGCAAGCAGAGTGTCATTGTTAACAAATTCTGTTCTAAGGGTATCGTTAATAATACCCCCGCCTTTTATGGCATCAATGTCCTTTTTAAATGCGTTCCATATTTTTATGTTTTCCTCAAACAGTGCCGTCATCTCTTTTGGTGCAGGGGAGATAACTACCTCGCCATTTGGTCTATGTGCACCACCATGGAAATCACCCGTGCCTTTGTAAAGCATATCAAGAGCTGAATCATAGTTGTTTACTGCCTTATCGAGAAGTTTTATATCACTGCGCTTACCGTAAGCCACAGACAGTATGTACTTGCTGATTGTCTGAGAGAGCATTCGCTGCTGGCCGGCTATGTTGATTATTGCAGCATCGTATTTTTGAATTGACTGGTAAGAATAAATAGCAAGGAGCTCAGCTACCGCTATTAACGTCATAAGAAGAAGGAGAGCGCTTATTTTATTGCCAAGCGATAATCTCAAAGTCTGCCACCTCCTAAAATTAAACCGAATCCCAGCCATCAGCGGCTTTCGTACACTGTTCCTTCTTTACATATAATTCTGATTTGATGAATTATAGCACACGCAAATTAATAAGGAAAAGCAACTGCGTTTGCCCCCTATGTATATCTGTGTGAGAAAAATGCTATAGTTTTAATATTATGGGCATGAGGATGGCAGATGAGGGCTACTTAATAATCTTATATATATGCTGCTTTTTGCAAATAACTTATCAGACAGGACAAACATCTTGACATTACAGGCAAAAGAAAACAGAGTAATTTTAGATATTTGTTTCAACAAGCGGATTGACTTATACCATATTGTTACAATTGCAGTTTTCCCAATTATTTTATTAACACTAAACAATAAATGGATTTTTACAAATGCGTTTTTTATATATGTTGATCCATGGATTTATTTAGGTTATTTCCTGGATTTCTCAGGACACCTTAATGCCTTTAAAAGCTATTTTTATACAAATTACTTCGGCACTCGTTTCCCATGGATTGTTCCAGGCATATTGGCATACAAAGTATTTCCACCTCTTACAGCCAACTATGTTTTACATCTTGGTTTCTTATATACTGCCCTTTTTTCAGCATATTTTATTATTAAAAATGTTCTCGATAAAAACTCTGCCTTATTCACTACTATTTTACTCGGTTGCTACTCATACTTTCTCTTTTCGTTAGGATGGGATTATGTTGACGGCGCTGAAATTACTTATCTCTTACTTATCATACTGTGTCTGGTTAACTTAAAGAAAACAAATGAAAAACTTCTTTTAGGTTTTTTCACAGGTTTCTTTTATGCACTTTTATTATATACAAATTTGTATATGATAATTTATACCCCAACATTTTTAATATTTTTCTTTTATGGGAATAAAGCCCTGAAAACCAATTTTGATTTCGTTAAATTGGCCACCTGGATTTCTATCAGTTTCCTCCTTGTAACAATTTCTTTTTGTATCTTAAACTACGCTGTTTCCGGACAGATACTTTTTTTTCTTCCACAAATTAAAGTGGCATTGGATTTATCGCTAGGATATCACAGGTGGAAGCAACCATTTGCTGTGTGGCTTTTCAATGCGGGCCATCTGGTAATACCGGTAATAGCCTTTTTTATAAACTTGATACTTCTGTTTTATTCTTTTTTTAGAAAAACAAATGAAAAAAATATTACTTTATTACGTTTATTATATGTTTTAAGTTTTATTATGGCCGTTATTTTTGAATTACTTAAAAAGCCAGTCCTTCAACAGATGTTTTATGCTTCTAATCTAATACCATTTTTGTTTTTATCCATAGCTACATGGTTTTATCCTTTTTTGGAAAAACTTAACAGCAAACAAATGCTCCTTGTGGTAGTGTGCTCGATTGCTACCTTGCTCATTCCTTTTGGTTTATATTCAGATGAAGGATTTATCTATGTCATGATAAGGTATAGGAGGTTTATCTTATTATTTATTTTTATTGCCGGTAGTTTTTTTATTTACATTACTTCAAAAACTAACAGGTATGTTGCCTATGTGCTTTTCTTTTGTTTATCTTTCAGCGTTATAAACTATTTATCCTCTTTCAGGGAGGTTTTTCAAAACACTAATAACCCGGAAAGAGAGAGTGCTCATATTGCTGTTGTAAAAACAATTGAATACTTAAAAGAAATCAACCCTGACTGTGAAGCATTGTTTTGGTATAACTCTGAAACTGACCCAATGGGGCGAATGTTTCGTGCTGTCAATTCAGCATATATGTGGAGATACCGCCGGATTGGGACTGAATTTCCTAAAATAGAAAAAAATATACATCCTGACAATTCAACTAAAATCGTCTTTCTTACCTCTAATAACGAGGATTACGAAAATGCAGTTAATAGCCTTAAAAACGTAAATTATAAAGCAAAACTTGTATCATTAAAAACAATAAAACAAGATAACATAAATTTCAGTATATATTTTCTCGCATATGGCCAAAATTAAACAATGCACGTACCGAGAGCTTGGCAGTAACGTGCACCTAAGGACTTAAATATCTATAAAGGTTTTATTCTGTTTTCTTTTTTGGCCTTTTGCCAGCCTGAAGGATACTTTTTCGCAGTCTTATCGATTGAGGTGTAATCTCCACAAGCTCGTCCTCTTTGATAAACTCAAGAGCATTGTCAAGGTTCATAATCTTTGGCGGAACCAGTAACAGTGCTTCATCTGAGCCGCTTGCCCGCATATTTGTAAGTTTCTTCTCTTTCGTTATATTAACATCTATGTCGTTTTCTCTGGAGTTTTCACCAATAACCATTCCCTCATAGACCTGAGTGTTTTCTGTGACAAAGAGGGTCCCTCTGGGTTGCAAATGAAACAGTGCATAGCCGGTAGTGCGTCCGGCTCTGTCGGCAACAAGAGCACCTGTTTGACGCTTACTTATGGGCCCCTGCCATGGCTCATACCCATCAAATATATGGTTTAAAAGACCTGTGCCACGAGTGTCAGTCAGAAACTGAGAACGGAAACCTATTAGCCCCCTTGATGGTATTTTGTACTCAAGCCGAACACGCCCAAATCCCTTATTGTGCATTTTAAGCATCCGGCCCTTACGAATTCCAATTTGCTTTGTGATAACGCCGACAAAGTCCTCAGGAATGTCTATCACCAGCACCTCCATTGGTTCGTAAACTGTGCCGTCTGTTTCTTTTGTAATTGTGGTAGGCATCGCAACCGAAAGCTCATAGCCCTCACGGCGCATCATCTCGATAAGAATAGCCAGTTGCAGCTCCCCTCTGCCCATAACCTCAAATGTTTCCATAGCAGAAAAATTAACTCGTATGGATACATTATAAAGAAGCTCTTTTTCCAGCCGCTCCCTGAGATTTCTGCTTGTTACAAATCTGCCCTCTTTACCGGCAAACGGAGACGTGTTTATTGAAAACAACATGGAAATTGTCGGCTCATCTACTTTTATTCGAGCTAACGGTTTTGGGTTATCAACACTTGTTACGGTATCCCCTATGGTGATTCCCTCAATTCCTGCCAGTGCTATAATGTCGCCACAGCACGATTCGTTAGTATCAACCCTTTTTAATCCGTCAAAGGTATAGAGTGAGACCACTTTGGTTTTCATCGTCTCATCCTGGGCTTTAACTACGGATATGGTGTCGCCCACTCTGACTGTGCCGGAAAAAATCCTGCCAATAGCCAATCTGCCTACGTAGTCATTGTAGTCTATGTTAGTTACAAGAATCTGCAGCGTTTCGTCTCTTTTGTCCTCTGGCGGAGCAATACGGGTTACTATGGCATCAAAGAGAGCCTTAAGGTCAGTTGAATCACCATTGATATCGGTCTTTGCCACTCCTTTTTTGGCATTTGTATAGATAATCGGGAATTCAAGTTGATCTTCTTTGGCGTCAAGGTCAATAAACAGATCGTATATTTCGTTGAGAACCTCTGAGATTCTGGCATCTTGTCTGTCTATCTTGTTAATTACAACAATCTGAGGAAGGTTAAGTTCGAGGGCTTTTTTTAGCACGAATCGTGTCTGAGGAAGGGGGCCCTCTGAGGCATCCACAAGAAGCAGAACCCCATCCACCATTTTGAGGGTTCTTTCCACCTCGCCACCGAAATCGGCGTGCCCTGGCGTGTCAACTATGTTAATCTTAATTCCGTTATAATAGACAGCCGTGTTTTTTGCCATTATAGTGATACCGCGCTCTCGTTCAAGGTCAATATTATCCATAACACGGTCTTGAACCCTCTCGGTCTGCCGGAAAGTCCCTGACTGCCTGAACATTGCATCCACCAGTGTGGTCTTGCCATGATCTACATGGGCTATTATTGCTATGTTTCTTAAATCATCTCTTTTTTTCATAACATTAATAATAACATAGTTTGTATGATAATGTAAAAGGATTTTTTTATTCACGCATAATTAAAATAAACGTATATGCGTAAGGCGTATTAATGGGTATCTTCTGATTCTAACAAGGCAATTTTCTCGTCAATTTTAACCTGGGTTTTGCCTAACACAATTCCATCCCTTTTTACCACAATATTGTAATGAGAAGCTTTATCAGCAGTTAACTCGTTTATATGAAAGGAATCACCGGGGAGCATTTTCTTAACAATTTCTCCATTACGTTGTGGCAAGGCTTTTTCGAAACTATAAGTTACTCCGTCGTTTTTATTAACATTAGTTTTGGCATCAACAATTTCAACCGTATCTTTTGAATTAAATGTAATTACATCTCCGCTTGTATAGCAGCGCTTAACACCGCTATTTTGCTTTAATACGATGTAGTCCATTTTGGGCTCATCAATATCAACATAAACAGCACCTATTAAGGATTTCCCTATACTTATCTCAACGGAGTATGACTTTCCGGCCTTATCGAGGGAATAATCTTTCCATAGGTCCTTTGCTGTGTTAATGGTGTATCCTCTGTCCTCTCCTGTGTTATGCACCTTATCACCGACAAAACCAAGGAAATTAACTGTAAGCGCTGAGGGACTGATTCCATCAGCAACCACATCAAGCAGCATGAGCTTATCACCACGGATCAACTTCAGGTGTTCTTTGTCATTTAATACGTGTTTCAAGCCATTGAGTTCTACAACAAGATACTTGAACTTTGCATCCTTAACACTAAGCGGTTTATGAGACACTGCAGCTTTAATGGCAGCAGGCTGGTTTTCAGCTAAATCAAAACTCACCCCGCCAAACCGCACTCCATCCTTCTTTATATTTGCTTTCACCGAGGACTGGACGATAAAGTCCCTTTTAAACATATTAGCCACCCCTATACCGCTGATATCGGCACTCAATCCCCTTCTGTAATTTGCCGATATGTCGGTTATAGTTACATTGTCGCCCTTGCTTACCCGCAGGGAGTTGTTATTGTGAACTATGTGTTCATCACCGTTTACGGAAACCACGATGTAGTTAAGCCGTGGGGCATCAAGCACAATGCGCGGATTATCCGGCAGTATTCCAAATTTCTCTAAAAAAGCATTTATAACCGTCGCCTGGTAACGAACCTTTTTCTCAAGGTCGTGTATCTCTTTTGAGACTTCTATTCCAAAAGCCGGAATACCGTGCGTTGAGAGGGCATAGAAGGTTGCCGATTTTCGCTGTTCAGGATGTCTGGTGGTTTTCTCAAAAGTATGGTGGTTATTAAATCTGAAGTAGTGAGACTCATCCTTTATTGTTGCATTTACTTCAGTTGCAACCTCAGAGGCAATTCTCCCCAGATACAACACCCTTCCGTCATCTGTTTTATACATGTCAGCATCGGCTATTATGGACTGCCCAAAGCGGTCTGGGTTTATAAGATTGCTGACCCTCGTCTCTGAATAGAAACCGGATCCCTCGTGGAGGTTTAACAGATAGTCGCTCTTGCCTATAAGCTCTCTCAGGATTTCCACTATTTTGTCCTCATAGTCCTCACGGTCTTTTACTTTGAATCTCCTGTTCATGTCGTTATTTATTTCTCTTTTATGTTTGATAATCGAAAGGAAATTAGCTCTGGGAACAACAATCATGTTGCCTTTTTTCAGGGTAATATCCGCAAAAAGATCTGCAGTTGTATAACCTCCCGGTTCATCCCCCTGAATGCCACCTATAATCATAAGAGTTTTACCCTTTTCTGTGCCAGAGATATGGTAAACATGCAGCTCATAATCAGTGTTTTCAAAATACACCGTATGTTCAGTCTTACCAAAACAAGGACTTTGCAACACTGCAACCAGAAATGCCAGAGATAAAACGAAATATTTAACAACCTTCATCTATATTCCCTCCTGTTTCTAAGTGCCTATGGTTGTATTTTAGCATTATTTGATTAAAATTACTTTTTTTAATAATTTCGTCATTTGCTGGCTCCAAGAACTTTCCCTGTAATATTCTCCCTTAAAAGGATGTTTCCGTCTAAGGCATAAACCACAACGGTAAGCGATTGTATGCCAGAGCCACTGTAGTTGATTTTCCATGAGATTGGTTTTCTGTACCTTATATCAAAAGTATCGCCTTCTTTAAAATCAGCCGGAATGCCATTTTTTATTTCCTCAGACTCCGGGAGACTATGATACTTATCAGACAGTTTCCACACTAAAAAAACATATCCTGAGAGTTTTGTAGTGGAAACCTGTGCCTTTACCAAATCAAGAGAAATCACAAGGGCATCACCCCGGTTAGATCGTTTTGCCAGAATATTTTCTATCCCAATTAACCCTGTATTGATGTTTTGCACCTCAGAGGAAACACTCTGGACGGGTTTTTCAGTAGCAACCTCAGGTTTTTTAACACGCACATCTAAAACAGGCTTTTTAGCTTCTGCTTCTTTAACAGCTGCTTTTATATTCCTGTTTTCCCTGTCGGTTGCGTCTAACTCAGTAAGAATACTTATATTTTCTTTTTTAAGTTTGTAGACAAAGTAAATAGCAAACACCGACAAAGCAAAAAAACACAGAGTAAACACCACAAGGAACTTAAACAACCACGAACGAAGCTTCAGGGTCAGGGCCTTGCCGCTTTTATCTTTAAAATATATTAAAGTTATAGTTTGCCGGATTTTCATTCAAATAACAAACACTCATTGAAATGTCGTAAAAGATTTCCTCAATTACCCCTCAATCTCTATGGCAACCTGATTGGAGGGAGTCTGCCTGAATCTTGACATTTCACAATAACCTTCAAAAAAAGCCCCTGAGTAAACGACTAAAAGAGGGGTCTTTATATCCCCATACACTCTGCACCGTGAGAGAAGCTCCACTTTGGTTTTAGCCTCTACCACACCCCTTACCTCACCTGAGATCAAAGCCGTATCCACACTTATACTCATAGAGTCTATGAAGGCGCCCTCCCCTACAACAAGCGTACCGGAGGAGTCAATTTCACCCTGAAACTTACCGTCAATTCTGAGTGTACCATCAAAGACCAGTCTGCCGGTTAAAACAACACCTGTGCCGATAAATCCGTCTATTTGCGGTGCACCCTTCACTGCTCTATCTGGTTTCTTATTTCAACGGATAGTTCTTTTTCCATCTTGCCGCCCTGGTGCATCTTAGAGTGGCCTTCAAAAAGCCCACCCTCTAAAATGGCAAGTTTTTGGGTATCTACATCTCCAAGCACCCTGCCCTTTGACATTATCTCTATGTATTCAGAGGCATGTATGTTGCCCTCGGCAAAACCACCCACCACAACACCGCTGGCAACCATGTCACCCTTAATGTGGCCTTTTTCTCCAACAATTACCCAGTCGGCTTTCACGTTTCCTTCAAAATAACCATCTACCCTAAGAGTTCCCTTTAAGGTTATAATCCCTTTTATCTCTGAATTTACCCCTATTAAAGTCTCTATCCTGTCGTGTTTTTTATTAAACATGTTTAGGTGTCCTTATGCAAAAAAGGCTGAGGATCTATAGGGACGTTATCTTTCCATACCTCATAGTGGACATGCGGACCTGTTGAGTTGCCAGTTGAACCTGAATAGGCTATTACATCGCCACGTTTGACCATTTGACCCACTTTTACGGCTATTTCGCTGTTATGGGCATAACAAGTAGTAAAGCCAAAACCATGTTCTAAGATTACGAGCCGCCCGTTTCCGGAACTCCAGTCAGCATACACCACAATGCCGTCTGCTGTTGCTCTTACGGATGAGCCTGGGGACATTGGTAAATCCACTCCGGTGTGATACTCAGACCTCCCGCTCATTGGATGCGTCCTCCAGCCAAAGCCTGAACTGATTTTACCCTCCCCTGCCGGCAGCCCTGTAGGAGTAGAGTAAAAAACATCTTTTTGCTGCTTAAGATATTCTTTTAACTCAGCCACAGTGTTGACTGACTCCTCTATCTGCTGCCTTATCAGCCCGATATTTACGGAGCCGGAATCGGTCTGATCCATGTTTTTAAATAAGTCCTCTTTTCCCTTGTTGTGGCCGAGCATGGTTTTTAACTGAGACTCGGCTTTTTTAATTGAACTGATTGTTGATCTTACCTCTACAAACTGTGTGTAATAGTAATCGGTTTTATCTTTTAATTCGTTATACTTTTTTGTTGTTACGCCCATATTTATCATATAGGCGGTAAATGTAAACCAAAAACCGCAAAGAATAACAATGCCGACAGAGGGCATCTTAAAATGGTATGTTTTTTCAGCGTCATGGGGAACAATCATTATCGTTATTGGACTGAACAAACGTCTGATATATCTTTTAAACCCGGACATAACCTATTACAACCCCCTTGTTAATGCTATTGGCGACTCCACTGCTAAAATAAACACCGTCGCATTGGGCAGCCTTGTATATTATGAACTAGAGAACTATAGCATAAGAGCACACAAAAAAGAAACTACACTGCAGGCATAAGCATTATATTTTGCAAAAAACTTCAATTTTAGTACCCTTCCTTATTAAAATCCTCTATGTTTTATTCAGTCTTACCAGTAAGTTTATAGTACTTAGCTGTTAAACTGACCATTTTTGACGTTGTTTCCCTGAGTCTTTCAGTTAATGCTTTTATAATCATTCTAAAATCCTCAGAGGTCTTGTTTATCTCATTTTCAAGATAATCCATATCGAAAATCCCTACTTTTGTTTGTCCTATTGAAACAGCTGTGGCCGAACGAGGTTGTTTGTCTATAAAGCTCATATGTCCAAATATATCGCCTTTGTTCAAAGTTGCAATGACTATATCCACACCATCTACTTTTATTTTAATTGCAACAGAGCCGGAAAGTATCACATACGTCCCCTCCCCATGTGTGCCTTGCTTGATTATCGCCTGCCCATCCTCGTATATTTCAGTTACGGCTACTCTTTTCATTGAATCCTCCGCTTGTTGCTGCTCTTACTGTACTTTATGTTGCCAAATCCACTTCAGCTGTATAAACCCCGCCTATGACTTTTAGTCATTTCCTAAAAAAACCATCAAGAGCTGCAGTCTCATCAGGGTCATGGAGTGCAACACCAACGGTTGATTTTACACGTTTTCGTGTAACATTATCAAGTGTACTGGCAGCTTTTGCCAGAATTTTTATTTTCCCCTCGATTTCCTCCGAAATTTGCAGGTATTTTTTGTATTTTTCAGCATCCGCCTTAACAGAGAAATCCCCCGGCATTTGCCACTTGTCTTTTAAAAATACCCACGACGCAAAATCTTCAAGCTTTGCCCCTTCCATTAGCTCAATAGGGGATGTGTTTTTCATATCCTCAATTCTGAGGCCGTTTTCATCGGCCTTGATAGAGTGGGAACCGGTAAACGAATATGCTCCTTCATCATCGAAAAACTCCCACGTTGAACTGGACTTTTGGGCATGGCCGTGGCAAGAGGCACACTCTCGTGCTTTACCAAAAGGATGTGCTGCCTGATCAAACTGAATCCACAGCAGATGTTTGTTATTAGCTGTTAAATTGTCAAACGTACCGTTTATAAAGTATGCGTCATTAGTTTCGCCGTTAGGCCACCTAAACATTACAGACTTAGAGGGAGGAACATCATTTTTAATATTTCCCACACTATGGGGCCACACCTTATAAGGGCGCCATATACCCTTTTCGTCTTTCATTATTATAGGAGGGCTCTGTATGCCATAGTAGAGCGAATACTTTTTAAATGGATTTTCTATGCCTGCAATTTTGCCCGGCCCCCATATAGTGATTTGATAACCGCGCAGCTCGCTTATATGGCAAGAGCTGCAGTCCAGATTTTTGTGAATACTGCGTGCGTGAGCGTCTTCAATTTCAATGTGGCAATCCTGGCATGTCGCTTTGCGTTCCATATCGGCCATGCCTTTTTCCCCTGTAGGATGACAGCTTACGCAGTGAATACCACGCGTGTAGTGGACATCGGGCTTCATCCCTGTTGGAATAGAGTAATCGCCGCCTATGTAGGTCTCACCGCGGCGGGACTGCATAGCTCCAGGGTGGCATATGCTTGTGCCTCGCCCTGAGCCTGCGCAGGTCTCAGACTTTGGAGATTTATTAAAGGAATGGACTCCCTCCTTAACATTAGGACTGTAGTGGCAGTCAAGACATCCGGCATGGCAGACGTTACAGAACTTCTGTTTGTCCTCTGCCTGATGTTTAGTAAACGGAACATTAAGGTTTTTAGCGATTTCTTTAGTGTTTTTATAGTCAAAACCAGCGCTTTCAAGCACCTCAACAGGCGGTGTGTCGGCAAAAGACGGTCCGCAGTTGTGAGGACCATAAGGGTTAACCCACGTTTTCATATAACGCTGCCGGTAGTTTCTGCCCATAACGGAGTGTTTGAACTGTTTTAGTTCCTCAGGGTGGCAGGAGGGAGCGCCGCAAGTCTGTTTGGCAATTTGGGGATCAAAGTTAAGGGTTTCCGGGTTTCTGTCATGCCAGAGGAGATTTCTTAATTCAAAGGGGATAACTGATTTGCCCCCGGCTTCAACTTTAGGAATAAGCTCGTAGATTTTATCCTCCCCATGGGGCAAAAGCGGGCCCTTAAATATATTGTCTCTTTTAATAAGAGTGCCATCTTCTGAGACAAAAAGCGCCTTTAGCATACCCTTATGGGCCGTGTCTTTGTCCTTTGCCCGTCCATTACCCAGATGGCAGGCGCGGCACTCGACAAACGGATGCTTACTTTGCCTTTGAGCCATTTCGTTTGTAACATAAAAAAAGGGATAACCTGCCTTTTCCATTACACTCTGATTGCCGTGGCAGTTTACGCACTCAAGCGATGTATTAGTCCACGACTTATACATTAGCGGAGTCAAACAGGCTATTACAATTACTATGAAAATAAGCACAGATTTTTTGCTTATATGAGAGCGTATGAAACCAAATTTAAAATCAGCCATATAATCTACTTTAACTTTTTTAGTGGTTCTCTGGTCAAGATGATTGTTACGCCTTTACCCTGTAAAGATTTTGCTCTGTTCTGCCGAATAAAATAAGAGTGGTAATCTGGAGAAAATAAAATGAGAAAAACATTTTGAAAACTATATATTTAGCAGGCCCTTTGTTTTCTAAAGCTGAACGCAGGTGGGTTAATCTTATAAAGGGGTATATTAAACGATTTGCGGAGGATAAGGGCCTCGATGTCAACATAATAAACCCTCAGGAGCTAATATCCTATAAGGAGATATTGGCTTTAGGTGAAAATGCAAAATTTGAAATATTCAATCGCTGCAGGAGCCATCTTGATGAGGTGGATATATTGGTGGCAGTTTTAGACGGAAGTCAGGTGGACGATGGCACGGCCTGGGAGGTCGGATATTTCACTAAACACAAGCAGCAAAGACAAAAAATAGTCGGCATAAGAACTGATGTAAGAAATGTCGGAGAATTTACCGCAACAACAGTTAACGCCATGATAGAGTGCTCGTGTGACAAAATTGTTGATACTATCGAAAAACTATTAAAAACTCTCTTTATTTGGCTATACATTGACATCAAAAACGGACATCAGCAAAACCATCCCTATTAGATAACTCACTTTTATCCTTCTTGTCGTATAATTTTTAACAACCCATGTGCAATTAGGATTATTGCCAATCTTTTAGGCCTTAATACACAAAAAAAGCGTGTGGTACTGGGAAATTGACGATAAGAGACCATAACAGGTAAAAAATATTTACATACAAATTTACAAAATCAAAGTGGTTGGATTAAACTAACATCAGGAGCTTTGACAACAGAAATAACATCTGTCGTAAGGTGTTTGAAAAGGGGGTGTTTGAATGCAGCAGGTACATATAGAGATAGATGAAAGCATTTACGATAATGTTCTCTGGTTTTTGAATCAATTACCTAAAGATAAAATTGAGATAATTGATGATACTTTTTTTACAGAAGAAGATAAAGTCTCATATGAAAAGGCATTAGGAGAACTGGAGGCAAAAGAAACTATATCTTTGGATCAACTCAGGAAAGAATTGATTGATGTATGAACTCCATTTTTCTAAGGATGTATATAAATTCATAAAATTAAAAGATATTAAACTAAAGAAAATTTGCTTTGTATTTTTAACAAATTAGCAGAAAATCCTTATTATAATAACCTGGGCATTAAAGCGCTGCAAGGGAAAAAGAAACATTACAGACTAAGGATAGGGAAATATAGATTTTTGTATGAAGTGAATGATGAAAGTTCCTTAGTTCTTTTTTATAAAGCTGACGTCAGAGGTAGTGTGTATAAATAATAAAAAGTACCAGAACTAACATCTCTACTATCATATAACCTAAAAAAACTTATAAATTACTGTAAAGACATTATAATTTTTTTCTTGACTTATTTTTTTACATATGCTAAAGTCTCCCCAACAACGGTCAGAGAGAGGAGTGCAGTAAGCGTTTATGTTTTATAGTTCTCTGAAAAAGACTGCATGTGATTAGCGGTTTGAAGCCAGCTGTTTTGTAAAATACCGAGTTACACATAATAATGATATAGTTTAGTGAAAATACGATTTTTGCTTTTAAGATATAGTAAAAGAGTCTGAAGTGACCAATCTTAAACTGCATGAGATTATAGAGAATAGGATAATCTTAATCCGTGGACATAGGGTTATGCTCAGCCCGCACCTTGCCGAACTTTATGCAGTGGAGACCAGAGCGTTGGTTCAGGCTGTTAAAAGAAATATCAAACGGTTTCCAGAAGATTTCATGTTTCAGATTTATGACACTGAGGTGGAATCATTGGTATCACAAAATGTGATACCTCACAAAAAGTATCTTGGCGGTTCACTACCATATGCTTTTACCGAGCAGGGTGTGGCAATGCTCTCCAGCGTGCTTAAGAGTGACAAAGCGATAGAAGTCAATATTACGATAATGAGGGCTTTTGTAAAACTCAGGGAGATTCTTTCCACTCACAAGGACCTTGCACTAAAACTTAACGAGATGGAGAGTAAATATGACTCTCAGTTTAAAACAGTCTTTGATGTTATTAGCCAGCTTATGAACCCAGCTATTAAGCCAAAGAGGATAATTGGATTTGGGAAAGATAGTGAATAATTAACAGGGTAAAAGACACCTGCTCTGATATTCAACTATATCCCTCTACTGTTCAAATTAATAAAGATACTGTACATCTGCTTAATATAAGCTCTCACGATGAAATCTACTAAAAGCGATAAATATTTTTTTTCTTGACTTATTTTTTTACATATGCTAAAGTCTCCTCAATCACGGGCAGGAAGGGGAGATGCTTAAGCGTTTATGTTTTATAGTTCTCTGAGAAATATGCAATTAAACGCAGTAACATCTATCTATCTATC